>NZ_JBVJGZ010000002.1:124608-390729 GCF_055587025.1 Streptomyces sp. NPDC048600
TGGCGGGAACCGTTCGGTTCCCGCCACCCCGGCGTTTTGCGTGGCCGCCGAGCGCTGTCCGACGCGCGGGCGGCGATGCGCCGGCCGCGACGCACAGACACGCACGAAAGGGGCGCGGGGAACCGGGACCGGCCACGGACGGCTCGCGGCCGCCCACCGGTCCCGGTTCCCCGCGCCCCTGGCGCTCCGTCTCGCTACGCGCGCCGCAGCGTCGGCTTGAGCTCCTTCAGACGCCCCAGCAGGCCGTTGACGAAGGCGGGCGAGTCGTCCGTGGAGAACTCCTTCGCCAGCTGCACCATCTCGTCCAGCACGACCGCGTCGGGCGTCTCGTCGACCCAGATCAGCTCGTACGCGCCGAGGCGCAGAATGTTGCGGTCGACGACCGGCATCCGGTCGAGCGTCCAGCCGACCGAGTACTGCGAGATCAGCTCGTCGATCCGCCGCTCGTACTCGGCGTAGCCCTCGACCAGCTGCATCGTGTACTCGCTGACCGGCGGCTGCCGGGTGTCGGCCCGGGAGAGCCGGATCCAGTCCGCGAGGACCGTCAGGACATCGACGCCGCGCTGGTCGCCCTCGAAGAGGATCTGGAAGGCGCGCTTGCGGGCCGTGTTGCGAGCAGCCACGGTTAGCTGTTCACCCGGCCGAGGTAGTCGCTGGTACGGGTGTCCACCTTGATCTTCTCACCGGTGGTGATGAAGAGCGGAACCTGGATCTGGTGACCGGTCTCCAGGGTGGCGGGCTTGGTGCCACCGGTGGAGCGGTCGCCCTGGACGCCCGGCTCGGTCTCGGCGATGACCAGCTCGACGGCGGCCGGCAGCTCGACGAAGAGCACCTCGCCCTCGTGCTGGGCGACGGTGGCCGAGAAGCCCTCGATGAGGAAGTTGGCCGCGTCGCCGACCGTCTTGCGGTCGATCATCAGCTGGTCGTACGTGTCCATGTCCATGAAGACGAAGTACTCGCCGTCCATGTACGAGAACTGCATGTCGCGCTTGTCGACAGTGGCCGTCTCGACCTTGACGCCGGCGTTGAAGGTCTTGTCGACGACCTTGCCGGAAAGCACGTTCTTGAGCTTGGTGCGCACGAAGGCAGGGCCCTTGCCGGGCTTGACGTGCTGGAACTCGACGACGGACCAGAGCTGGCCGCCTTCGAGCTTGAGCACCAGGCCGTTCTTGAGGTCGTTCGTGGAAGCCACGGTTCCGGAATCTCCTGGACTGACGTACGACCCCGGGGCACGCACCTCGTCAGAGGGCGAGCAGCTCCTTGGTCGTGATGGTGAGTAGCTCGGGTCCGCCGTCCGCCTCGGGGCGTACGACGAGCGTGTCATCGATCCGGACGCCGCCCCGGCCCGGGAGGTGAACCCCCGGTTCGACGGTGACCGGCACGCAAGCGTCCAGTTTACCCATTGCCGCGGGGGTCAACTGAGGGTCCTCGTCGATTTCGAGTCCGACCCCGTGACCGGTGAGCGGTGCGAGTCCCTCCGCATAGCCCGCGGAGTCCAGTACCTGACGTGCGGCGCGGTCCACGTCCCGGTACGTCGCGCCCGGCACCAGCGACTCCCGGCCGGCCCGCTGCGCCGCGAAGACGAGGTCGTACAACTCGATCTGCCAGTCCGCCGGCGTGGTCCCGATGACGAAGGTGCGCCCGATCTCACAGCGGTAGCCGCGGTAGTTCGCGCCGAGGCACACGGAGAGGAAGTCGCCCTCCTCCACCCGGCGGTCGGTGGGGCGATGGGCGCGGCGTCCGGCGTTGGGTCCGGTGGCGACGGAGGTGGGGAAGGCCGGGCCGTCCGCGCCGTGGTCGACGAGCCGCCGCTCCAGCTCCAGCGCGAGGTGGCGCTCGGTGCGGCCGACCAGGATGGATTCGAGCAGTTCCCCCAGCGCCTGGTCGGCGATCTCGGCGCCGATGCGCAGACAGGAGATCTCCTCCTCGTCCTTGACCACCCGGAGCTGCTCCACGGCGCCGCCCACGTCACCGAGGCGCAGGGCCGGGGCGACGTTCCGCAGGGCCCGGTGCCGGGCCACCGTGAGGTGGTGCTCCTCGACCGCGAGGGAGTCCGCGCCCTGGGCCTGCGCGAGATCGGCGGCCGCGACGGCCGGATCACCGCCGGCGCGGGGCAGCGTGTGCAGACGCAGCGCCTCGTCGGCGCGGCCCTCGACGACCGGGTCGTCCGGGGGGCCGGTGCACACGAGCAGGTCCTCGTGCTTACCGAGAAGCAGTACGGCGCCCAGCGGGGCCGCGCCCGCGAGGTACCGCACATTGGCGGGGCGGGAGATCAGCGCCGCCGCGCTGCCGGCCGCGTTGCAGCGCTCTCGTAGCCGCGTTCGGCGGGATGCGTGCACCTCTGACATGAACCGAGCGTACGAGGGGTGGCCGGATGTCGCCGGTCGAGAAAGCCATCCGTGGCGCGAATGCCGTGAGCGGCGCCCGGCCGCAGAAGGAGAGCCGGGCGTCCCGGGAGACGGCTACCGGCGGTGCATGGGCGGGAGAACACCGCGAAGCGGCGAGACGGCGGGCGCCGTCACCACTTCGGCGGACTCGCCACCGCCCTGGCCAACACCTCGTCCAGCACCCGCGCCGTCCCCGGAACATCCAGCTGGGAGTTGTCGATGATGGGCAGCCCCGACCCGTACCACCCGGCCATCCGGCCGTGGATACGGGCGACCTCCTCGTCGGACAGCCGCCGGTTCCCCGAGCGCTCCGCGTTCCGCTCCAGGACGATCTCCAGCCCCGGCAGCAGCACGACAGGAAGCAGCCCGGGCCCCACATGCCGCTTCCACCCGCCGAGCCCCACCACGGGCCGGTCGGGGAACACCGCGTCGTCGAGGATGCAGGAGATCCCGTTGGCGAGGAAGTTGCGCGCGGCGAAGCCGCAGGTCCGGCGGGCGAGCCGGTACTGCGCCTCGGAGTGGTCGTTCCACCCGGACTGCGGGTCGGCGAACCCCGAGCGCACCCACTCGCGGACGTCGTCCAGGCTGATGTGGGCCGTCGGCACCCGGCGCCGCCCGGCCCAGTACTTCGCGACACTGGTCTTGCCGGCCCCCGCGGGCCCTATGAGCAGCACGGCGAGCGTGGTGGTCTGCGGGTCGGGCCCCATCACGGCCGGTGGCGCGCTCGGCACCCCGACCGGCCCGCCGGGCGGCAGCGGGACATGCCCGGTGGTGTCGGCGGGCGGCCCCGGCGGCGGCGCGGTGAAGCCGTGCGCGGGGGGCGGTGGCGGAACCGGGTGGTGCTGACCCTGCTGCTGCGCGGCCGGAGTCCAGCTCACGGCCGGTCCGTGCCCCGGCTGGTGGGGCGGCGGCAGCGGAGACCCCACTGCGTGCTGCATCCGGTGCCACTCCGTCTCGTACAGGCAATGGGCGGTGGCGGCGGGGCGGACCCGCTCCCTACCGAACGGTACCGCCCCCGGCCGTCCTTTGGTGAACGGCGGGGGGCGGCCACAAGTGCCCGGCAGGGCAGGCGAATCGGGCGGAGCGGACTTACTGCCCCACTTCGCCGTACGCCGCGAGCAGCACGGCCGGATCGGGACCCTCCAGGACCGTCGGCTTGGCCAGACCGTCCAGCACGATGAAGCGCAGCAGGTCACCGCGGGACTTCTTGTCGACCTTCATGGCCTCCAGAAGCTTGGGCCACTGGTCGTACCGGTAGTGCAGGGGCAGACCGACCGCCTCGAGGATGGCGCGGTGCCGGTCCGCCGTGGCGTCGTCCAGGCGGCCCGCCACACGGCCCAGTTCGGCGGCGAAGTGCATGCCGACCGCGACCGCGGCACCGTGGCGCCACTTGTAGCGCTCGTTCTTCTCGATGGCGTGGCCGAGGGTGTGACCGTAGTTGAGGATCTCCCGCAGGCCCGCCTCCTTCAGGTCCGCGGAGACCACCTCCGCCTTGACCCGGATCGAGCGCTCGATCAGCTCCGCGGTGTGCGGACCCGCGGGCGTACGGGCCGCCTCGGTGTCGGACTCGATGAGCTCCAGGATCACCGGGTCGGCGATGAAGCCGGCCTTGATGATCTCGGCGAGCCCGGAGACGTAGTCGTTGACCGGGAGGGAGTCCAGCGCGGCCAGGTCGCAGAGCACACCGGCCGGCGGGTGGAAGGCGCCGACCAGGTTCTTGCCCTCGGCGGTGTTGATGCCGGTCTTGCCGCCGACGGCCGCGTCGACCATGGCCAGGACCGTGGTGGGGACGGCGATCCAGCGCACGCCCCGCAGCCAGGTCGCGGCCACGAAGCCCGCGAGGTCCGTGGTCGCCCCGCCGCCGACGCCGACGACGACGTCGGTGCGGGTGAAGCCGGACTGGCCCAGCGCCTTCCAGCAGTAGGCCGCGACCTCGGCGGTCTTGGCCTCCTCGGCGTTGGGCACCTGGATCGCGACGGCCTCGTAGCCCTGCCCGGCCAGATCGGCGCGCAGCGCGTCACCGGTCTCGGCCAGCGCCTCGGGGTGGATGACCGCGACCCGCTTGGCCTTCGGGCCGATCAGACCGGCCAGCTCGCCCAGGAGCTGACGGCCCACCAGCACGTCGTACGGGTCGTTGCCGCCGACGTGGATCGTCGTCACCGTCTCGCTCATGCTTCCTTCAACTCCAGTGCGTCCAGGGCGGCCCGGGTGACCTCCTCGGGCGTACGGCCGTCGGTCGCGACGACCGCCGTGGCGACCTCCTCGTACAGGTGCCGCCGGGCCTCCATCAGTTCGCGCCACTGCTTGCGCGGGTTCACGGTGAGCAGCGGCCGGGCCACGTTCAGCCCGGTGCGCCGGACCGCCTCCTCGACGTCCATGGAGAGGTAGACGACGGGGCGGCCGGCCAGCAGTGCGCGGGTGTCCGCGTCGAGCACGGCGCCGCCGCCGAGCGCGAGGACGCCCCCGTGCTCGGCGAGGGCACTGGCGACCGCCCGTTTCTCCAGGGCGCGGAAGGCGGGCTCGCCCTCCTCGACGAAGATGTCGGAGATCTCCCGGCCCTCGGCGGCGACGATGTCCGCGTCGGTGTCCCGGTAGGCCACGCCGAGCCGCTCGGCCAGCAGCTGTCCGACGGTGGACTTGCCCACGCCCATCGGACCGACCAGGACGACCAGCGGTCCGCTCATCGGATGTGCAGGTTGTCGAGGTACGACGTCACGTTGCGCCGGGTCTCCACGACGCTGTCGCCGCCGAACTTCTCCGCCACCGCGTCGGCCAGCACCAGCGCGACCATCGCCTCGGCGACGATACCGGCGGCCGGGACCGCGGAGACGTCGGAGCGCTGGTGGTGCGCCTGGGCGGCCTCGCCCGTGCTGACGTCCACCGTCTGGAGCGCGCGCGGCACGGTCGCGATGGGCTTCATCGCGGCACGCACCCGCAGCAGCTCGCCGGTGGACAGGCCGCCCTCGGTGCCGCCGGCCCGGCCGGAGGCCCGCTTGATGCCCTCCGGCGTGTTCACGATCTCGTCGTGGGCCTGGGAGCCGGGCACCCGCGCCAGCTCGAAGCCGTCACCGATCTCGACGCCCTTGATCGCCTGGATGCCCATGAGGGCGCCGGCCAGCCGGGCGTCGAGCTTGCGGTCCCAGTGCACATGCGAACCGAGACCCACGGGAACGCCGTACGCCAGCACCTCGACGACACCGCCCAGGGTGTCGCCGTCCTTGTGGGCCTGGTCGACCTCGGCCACCATCGCCTTGGAGGCGTCGGCGTCGAGGCAGCGCAGCGGGTCGGCGTCCAGCTTCTCGACGTCGGCCGGGGTCGGGTACACGCCCTGCGGGGCCTTCACGGAGCACAGCTCCACGACGTGCGAGACGATCTCGATGCCGGCCGTCTCCTTGAGGTAGGAGCGGGCGACCGCGCCGAGTGCGACCCGGGCCGCGGTCTCACGGGCGGAGGCGCGCTCCAGGATCGGACGGGCCTCGTCGAAGCCGTACTTCTGCATGCCCGCGAGGTCGGCGTGGCCGGGGCGGGGACGGGTCAGCGGTGCGTTGCGGGCCATCTGGGCGAGCTCGGCCGGGTCCACCGGGTCGGCCGACATGACCTGCTCCCACTTGGGCCACTCGGTGTTGCCCACCATGACCGCGATGGGAGAACCGAGGCTGAGGCCGTGCCGGACGCCACCGAGGAAGGTGACCTCGTCCTGCTCGAACTTCATCCGGGCACCACGTCCGTAACCGAGCCGGCGCCGGGCCAGGTGGTCCGCCACCATCTCCGTGGTGATCGGCACGCCGGCCGGAAGGCCCTCCAGCGTCGCCACGAGTGCGGGGCCGTGCGACTCCCCCGCGGTCAGCCAGCGCAACCTGCTCAACGGTGCTCCTCAATGCTCGCGCCCCGGTCACTGCCTGCGTACGCGTCTCGGCGCGTACGGCGACGGCGAGACCAGGTGCGCGGCCCTGGGCCCGCCATCACCGATCCTCCCATGTCCGTGCCGCTGTCCCGGCCGTCGGTCCATCAGACGGACGGAACCTGACACAGAACCTGACAGGACTTCGTCAGACCGAGCCGTCCTGGCGCGGCTGAGCGGGCGCGTAGGCCCCGAGGAAGTCGGCCCCGCTGGACTGCGCCGGAGCACCGGTCCCCTGCGCCCGGGCCTGCGCCTGCGGCGCGTACGGCCCCAGGAAGTCGGCGCCGCTGGGCTGCGCCGGGGCGGCCTGCGGCGCGTACGGGCCCAGATGGTCGGCCCCGCTGCCCTGCGACGGCGCCATGACCTGCACCCCGGAGCGCCGGGCCCGGCGCTGGTCGATCTTCCCCTTGATCGAGACGCCCCACGCGACGACGACGATCAGCACGACCAGCGCCAGCACGGTGATCTGCACCCACTCGGGCATGAACTTCAGCAGCGCCTCGAAGATCTCGCTCTTCCCGGACGCGAGCTGCACACCGGAATCCATCAGATGCTGTCCCCCTTCCGGCCCCGCCCCCTGCGGGACCGACCGGATCTTAGCGCCGTTCGGTGAGCGCCCGCTCACCCGCCCTGCGCATCGCGTCCAGCGGCGCCGGGGAGCGGCCCGTCATCTGCTCGACCTGGAGGACGGCCTGGTGGACCAGTAGGTCCAGGCCGCTCACGACGGCGCCGCCGTACGCCGACCAGCGGGCGGCGAGCTGGGTGGGCCAGGGGTCGTAGAGCACGTCGAAGAGGGCGGCGGGGCGCTCGGGGAGGTGGGGGGCGAGGGCGTCGGTGGCACCGGCGGGGGTGGTCGCGACGACCAGGGGCGCGCGCAGCGCCTGCTCGGCGTCCGCCCAGTCGGCGATGCGCACCTCGACTTCCAGTCGCTCGGCCCACTGCCGCATCTCGGCGGCCCGGGCCTCGCTGCGGACGTAGACCGAGATCTCTCCGGTGCAGACGCGGGCGAGGGCGGCCAGCGCGGAGGAGGCGGTGGCGCCCGCGCCCAGGATCGCGGCCGCGTCGACCTTGTCGATGCCGTGCTCGCGCAGGGCCGCGACGATCCCGGGGATGTCGGTGTTGTCCCCGCGGCGGGTGCCGTCCGCGCCGAACACCACGGTGTTCACGGCGTCCACGGAGGCCGCGGTCTCGCTGACGGAGTCCAGCAGCGGGATGACCGCCCGCTTCAGCGGCATGGTCAGCGACAGCCCCGCCCACTCCGGGCCGAGCCCCTCGACGAAGCCGGGCAGCGCCGCCTCGTCCACCTCGAACCGGTCGTACGACCAGTGCGTGAGCCCCAGTTCCTCGTACGCGGCGCGGTGCAGCACCGGGGAGAGGGAGTGGTCGATCGGGGAGCCGAGCACGGCTGCCCTGCGAGGCGCGGCGGCGGTCATCAGCTGTTCCTGGAGGCGTTGAACTCTTCGACGAGCCTCTGGTGCTCGGCGTTCGTCTTGGTGAACTTACTGGTCTTGCCGTCGAGCGAGATGAAGTAGTACCAGCCGTCGTCCGTCGGCTTCAGCGCGCCCTTGAGCGCGTCCTCGCCCGGGTTGCTGATCGGTCCGGGCGGCAGACCCCGGTAGTAGTACGTGTTGTACGGGTTGTCGTAGTTCCGCAGCTCTTCGAGCGTGAGGTCGATCTTGCTCTGGTTCTTGATGTAGTTGTACGTGGAGTCGAACTCCAGCTTCCCGTACGTCTGCGGGTTGCCGGACTTCCTGCGGTTGTAGACGACCTCGGCCATCTTGCGGAAGTCGTCGTGGCTGGTGCCCTCGGCCTGGACCAGGCTCGCGACGGTGATCAGCTGCCAGGGGTCCTCGAGTCCGAGGCTCTCGGCCTTCTTCTCGACGCCCATGTCCTCGTACGTCTCGGTGGCCCGGGCCACCATCTGTTTCAGGACGTCCTTGGGCTTCTGGCCCTTGGCGACCGCGTAGCTGGAGGGGTAGAGGAAACCTTCGAGCGGGTCCTTGACGTTCTCGTGGTTCTGCGCCCACTCGGGCAGGCCGAGGCTCTCCCAGTCCTCCTTGGCGATCTTGGCCGTGGTGCCCTTGTCGAGCTCCAGGCGCGTGTCGATGACCTCGTAGACCTTGGCGTTGCGCCAGCCCTCGGCGATGATCAGGTTGCTGCGGCTCTCGTCACTGAGCATCAGTTCGACAGCGCTTTCGGCCGACATCTCCTGCTGGAGCGTGTAGACGCCGTCCTGGATGCTCTTGCCGTCGGGGTTCTGCTGCTGGGCGGCGACGAAGGCGTCGACGCTCTTGACCACACCGGCCCGCTTCAGCTCCTGACCGATGACGGCGCCCGTCGCGCCCTTGGGGATGGTGACGGTGACCTGCTCGCCGTTGCCGCCGCCCGCGAAGTCCGGCGCCGAGCCGAAACGATCCTGGTAGAACTGGTAGCCGAAGTAGCCGACACCGGCGACGCCGCCGGCGAACACCAGGGCGACGACCAGGCAGGCGCAGCCGCTGCGGCTCTTCTTGTTCTTGGCGCCTTTGCCGCCACGGCCCCGGCGGTCTCCGCGGCCGCGCCGGTCGCCCGGCTCGTCGTCGAAGTCGTCCTCGTCGTCGTTCCCACCCGCGAAGAAGTCGCTCTCGCCCTGGTCCGGGCCCGGGTCCCACTCGGGCTCGGGCTCGGGTTCGGGACGGCGGCGGGAGGGCGGCTCGGGCGGCGGGTAGGCGTCGGGGGTCTGGTAGAAGTCGGGCCGCTGGTCACCGTAGGCCTGGGCCTGCTGCCCGTAGGGGTCGACGGGGTCACCCGGGTAGGGGGCCTGCGGGTGGCTGCCCGTGCCCCAGCCGCTGTTGTCGTACTGCTGCTGGTGCTGCTGTCCGTAGTGCTGGGGGTACTGCTGCTGTTGCGGCCGGCCGTAGGGGTCCACCGGGTTGCCCCACTGGTCGTACTGCTGCTGCGGCTGCTGCGGGTACTGCTGCTGGCCGCCGTAGGCAGACTGATGACCCTGCTGGGCCTGCTGTCCTTCCCATCCGCCGTCCCCGTACAACGGGTCCTGCGGATGCCACGGTTCGGAGCCTTGGCCCCGGCCATACTCAGTCATCGATCCCCTAGAGCCGCGAGGCGGAGCCGATGGGCCGTGGGGAGCCCGGTTCCGTTCCGCCTCTTCTTGTGCGGTGGCTGTTCGAACGCCGCCACATCGCGCGGAACGTTACCGTATCGCGATCAGATGACCACTTCGACGCCCTCGCCCGGAGCTTTACCTGACACCCGTTCGGATTCCAGCGCCTGCTGGAGGATGATCACGGCGGCTGCCTGGTCGATGACGGAACGGCCCTTCTTGGACTTCACGCCCGAGGCGCGCAGACCCTGACTGGCTGTGACGGTTGTCATCCGCTCGTCCACGAGCCTCACCGGAATCGGCGCGATCATGCGTGCGAATTCCTGGGCGAAGCCGCGGACCTTCAGGGCGGCGGGGCCCTCGCCCCCCTTGAGGGAGCGAGGGAGACCGACGACGACCTCGATCGGCTCGTACTCCTCGGCCAGTTGCTTCAGCCGACGCTGCGCCGCGGGGATGTCCCGGCCGGGCACGGTCTCCACCGGGGTGGCGAGGATCCCGTCGGGGTCGCACGAGGCGACCCCGATACGGGCGTCCCCGACGTCGATGGCGAGCCGACGTCCTCTGCGCATTACTTGGCCGTCTCCGCGACCAGGCGCTCGACGGCGTCCACGGCCTCGCCGACGGCGGCCGGGTTCTGGCCACCGCCCTGGGCGACGTCCGGCTTGCCGCCACCGCCGCCGCCGAGGGTCTTGGCGGCGGTACGCACCAGCTCACCGGCCTTCAGACCACGCTCACGGGCGGCCTCGTTGGTGGCGATGACCGTCAGCGGCTTGCCGTTGTTGACGGTGAACAGGGCCACCACCACGGCCCGGCCGCCCTGGATGCGGCCACGCACGTCGAGGACCAGCTTGCGCAGGTCGTCCGGCGTGGTGCCGTCCGGGACCTGACCGGTGACCAGGGCGACGCCGTGGACGTCCTTGGCGGAACCGGCGAGACCGGCGGCGGCCTGGAGCACCTTCTCCGCGCGGAACTTCTCGATCTCCTTCTCGGCGTCCTTCAGCTTGCCGAGCATGGCGGAGACCTTCTCCGGCAGCTCCTCCGGACGGCCCTTGATCAGCTCCTGGAGCTGGGCGACGACCGTGTGCTCACGGGCGAGGAAGTTGTAGGCGTCGACGCCGACGAGGGCCTCGATACGGCGGACACCCGAGCCGATCGACGACTCGCCGAGCAGCTTGACCAGGCCGAGCTGGCTGGTGTTGTGGACGTGCGTGCCGCCGCACAGCTCCTTGGAGAAGTCGCCGATGGTGACCACACGGACGCGCTCGCCGTACTTCTCGCCGAACTCGGCGATGGCGCCCTGCTTCCTGGCCTCGTCGATGCCCATGACCTCGGCGTGCACGTCCAGGTCGCGGGCGAGCACCTCGTTGATCTTCTGCTCGACGTCGGTCATCACGGCCGTGGGAACGGCGGACGGCGAACCGAAGTCGAAGCGGAAACGGCCGGGCTGGTTCTCGGAACCGGCCTGGGCGGCCGTCGGGCCGAGGGCGTCGCGCAGGGCCTGGTGGGTGAGGTGGGTGGCCGAGTGGGCACGGGCGATGGCCGTACGGCGGCGGGAGTCGATGGAGGCGTGGGCCTTGGCACCGACGGTGACCTCGCCGAACTGGACGACGCCCTTGTGGACGTACACCCCGGGCACCGGCTTCTGGCAGTCGCGGATCTCGATGACGGCACCGGAGTCGACCTTGATCCGGCCGGTGTCACCGATCTGGCCGCCGCCCTCGGCGTAGAACGGCGTGCGGTCCAGGACGATCTCGACCTCGTCGCCCTCGGTGGCGGCCGGGGAGGAGGCGCCGTCGACGAGGATGCCGACGATCGTCGACTCGCCCTCGGTGTCGCCGTAGCCGATGAACTCGGTCTCGCCGACCTTGTCGGCGATCTCCCGGTAGGCACCGGTGCCGGCGTGGCCGGTCTTCTTGGCCTGGGCGTCCGCCTTGGCGCGCTCCCGCTGCTCCTTCATCAGGCGGCGGAAGCCGTCCTCGTCCACGGACAGCCCCTGCTCGGCGGCCATCTCCAGGGTGAGGTCGATCGGGAAGCCCCAGGTGTCGTGGAGCAGGAAGGCCTTGTCGCCGGCGAGGACCGCGCTGCCGGCGGCCTTGGTCTCGGTGACGGCGGTGTCGAGGATGTTGGTGCCGGCCTTCAGCGTCTTGAGGAAGGCGTTCTCCTCCGCGAGGGCGACCTTCTCGATGCGCTCGCGGTCGGTGATCAGCTCCGGGTACTGCTGGCCCATCATGCCGATCACGGTGTCGATCAGGTCCTTGACGACCGGACCGGTGGCGCCGAGCAGCCGCATGTTGCGGATGGCGCGGCGCATGATGCGGCGCAGCACATAGCCACGGCCCTCGTTGCCCGGGGTGACGCCGTCGCCGATGAGCATCGTGGCGGTGCGCATGTGGTCGGTGACCACGCGCAGGGAGACGTCCGAGGCGTGGGCGGCGCCGTAGCGGACACCGGTCAGCTCGGTGGCCTTGCCGATGACGGCCATGGAGGTGTCGATCTCGTACATGTTCTGCACGCCCTGCAGAATCATGGCGAGGCGCTCCAGGCCGAGGCCCGTGTCGATGTTCTTGCTCGGAAGCTCGCCGAGGATCTCGAAGTTGTCCTTGCCGATGCCCTCGCCGCGCTCGTACTGCATGAAGACGAGGTTCCAGATCTCCACGTACCGCTCGTCGTTGACGGCGGGGCCGCCCTCGACGCCGAACTCGGGGCCGCGGTCGTAGTTGATCTCGGAACAGGGGCCGCACGGGCCGGGCACGCCCATGGACCAGTAGTTGTCCTTCATGCCCAGGCGCTGGATGCGCTCCTTGGGCACGCCGACGACCTCGTGCCAGATGCGCTCGGCCTCGTCGTCGTCCTTGTAGACGGTGATCCAGAGCTTCTCCGGCTCCAGGCCGTAACCGCCCTTGTCCTGGGGGCTGGTGAGCAGCTCCCAGGCGTACTTGATGGCGCCTTCCTTGAAGTAGTCGCCGAAGGAGAAGTTGCCGCACATCTGGAAGAACGTGCCGTGGCGGGTGGTCTTGCCGACCTCTTCGATGTCCGGCGTGCGCACGCACTTCTGCACGCTGGTGGCACGGTCGAACGGCGGCTTGACCTCACCCAGGAAGTAGGGCTTGAAGGGCACCATGCCGGCGGGGACCAGGAGCAGAGTCGGGTCGTCCGCGATGAGCGACGCCGAAGGGACGACGGTGTGCCCGCGCTCCTCGAAGAAGCTCAGCCAGCGGCGGCGGATCTCAGCCGACTCCATCAGTGGTCCTCATTCCGGTTGTTCGTGCTGTTCCGGTACACCGTGGACTCGATGTACTTGGGGTTGCTGCGGTTCTCGATGGCGGAGTGCCGCCGGGGCGCGGGGAGTTCGGGGCGCTCGTCGATGCCGAGTGCCTCTTCGAGCTCGGCCTCCCGCTGGGCCATGTTGTCGCGGACGTCCAGGGCGAAGCCCACCGCGCGGTCCTTCAGTCGCTGACCGGTCTCGATCGCCTTGTTCGTGGCGGTGACGGCGAGATGCTCGGGGGTCAGCTGCTTGAGCTTGCGGTTGACCTTGGTGGTGGCCCACACACCGGCGGCGACGCCCGTGGTGAACCAGAAGCTGCGGCGGAACATCGGTCGGTGTCAGCTCCTCTTCCTGCGGGTTTCTCGCTTTTCCCGCCGGGTGCCCCCGACCGTACGGCCCACGATCACGGTACGCCGGGGCGCCTGCGCGGGCACGTCGTCGCCCCGGCCGCCCAGGGCCCGGCGCACGCCGTACCCGAACGCGGCGATCTTGACCAGGGGGCCGCCGAAGGTGGAGGCGACGGTCGTGGAGAGCGCGGAGGCGTTCGACGTGACCTCCTGGACGTCGGAGGCGATCGCGTCCACCCGGTCGATCTGGGTCTGTGCGGAACGCACCGCCGCCGAGGCGTCGGCCAGCAGCGGTACGGCCTGGTCCGTCACGTCCGCGACCAACTTGGTGGTCGCCCTGAGCGTCTGGGCCAGCCTCGCGAGTGCCACCGCGAGGAAGGACACCAGGATCGCCCAGAAGACGGCCACCAGGATCCCGGCCACCTCTCCACCGGACACCTTGCGCACCCGCTCCCTGATACGTGCTCTGAACTTCGGAACCCTGAAAAAGCAGTGCACCGAGCCTATCGCGCCATGGATGGCGCACCGTACCGGATTAGGGCCCGGGCCGAAGCGGAATACCGCTGCGCGATTGTACGGAGTGATTACGGTTCAGTACGCTCCGTGTCCTATGCGAGGGGAACAGGGCGCCGGGGAGCCGGGCCGGGGCAATCTGCCCGCGGAGCTGGACGCGTTCGTGGGCCGCACGGCCGAGCTGGGCGGGCTGGCGGCCGCGCTGGACGCCTCCCGTCTGGTGACCGTGACCGGGGGCGGCGGGGTCGGCAAGTCACGGCTCGCCGCCCACGCGGCCGCGCGGCGCCGCCTTCCGCACGGGGTGTGGCGGGTGGAGCTGGCCGCGTTACGCGACCCGGACTTCATCGCGTACACGCTGATGGAGGCCCTCCGGCTGACCGACCAGACCACCCGGCAGCCCCGCGAGACCCTGCTCGAACAGCTCGAGGGACGCGAACTCCTGCTGGTCCTCGACGGGTTCGAACATCTGGTGGAGTCCTCCGCCGAACTCGTGGGCGAACTGCTGCGGCGACTGCCCGGACTGCGGGTGCTGGCCGTCGGACGCCGCCCGCTCGCCCTGGCCGGCGAACGGCTGTTCCCGCTCACCCCGCTGGACCCGGACGACGCGGTGGAACTCCTGCTGGAACGCGCCGCCGCCCAAGGACTCGGCCTGAGCGCCACGGACCGGCGGGTGCGCGAACTGTGCCGGCGCCTGGACGGCATCCCCCTCGCCGTCGAACTGGCCGCGGGCAGGCTGCGCGCCCTCTCCCCCGCCCAGATGCTGGACCGGCTCGACGACCGGTTCCGGCTGCTCACCGGGGGCGGCCGCGACGCCCTGCCCCGCCACCAGACGCTGCGCACCGCGATCGGCTGGAGCCACGAGCTGTGCACCCCCGAGGAGCGGCTGCTGTGGTCGCGGCTGTCGGTGTTCGCCGGACAGTTCGACCTGGAGGCCGTGGAGTACGTGTGCAGCGGCGACGAACTGCCCGCCGCCGACGCCCTCGACGTGCTCGGCGCGCTGCTCGCGCAGTCCGTGGTGGCCCGCGAGGACACCCCGGCCGGGCCGCGCTACCGCATGCTCGACACCGTGCGCGCCTACGGCACCGAGTGGCTGGAGGCGACGGGCGACGCCGAGCGGCTGCGCCGCAGACACCGCGACTGGTACCTGGGCTTCGCCACCCTGTGCGAGCTCGACTGGTTCTCGCCCCGGCAGGACGAGGTCGCCGCCCGCGTCGAGGCGGAACTGCCGAATCTGCGGCTCGCCCTGGAGAACAGCCTGTCCGACCCGGACGAGGCACATCTGGGCCAGTACCTGGCGGGCGCGCTCTGGTTCTGCTGGGTCGGCTGCGGCCGGCTGCCGGAGGGACGGCGCTGGCTGGAGCGCAGCGTCGAACTGCCCTCCCCCGAGGAGCCCGCCCAGGAGCAGTCCCGGCTCAAGGCCCTGTGGGTGCTCGGCTATGTCGCCGTGCTCCAGGGTGACGCGGTGGCCGCGCTGGCGGCACTGCACGAGTGCCGGGAGGAGGCCGAACGGCTTGGCAGCGCGACGGCGGCGGCCTACGCCGAGCACCGCACGGGCTGTCTTGCCCTGGTCACCGACGACATGGCCCGCGCGGAGACGCTGCTGCGCTCGGCGCTGGAGCGCTACCAGGAGATCGGCGAGCTCAACAGCAATGTGCTGATGGGCCAGGTGGAGCTGGCCATGGCCCGCGCCTTCCAGGGCGATCTGCCGGGCGCGGTGCGGCTGAGCGAGGACGTGCGCCGGGTGTGCGAGGACCACGGAGAGCGCTGGGCCCGTTCCTACGCGCTGTTCGTGCTGGCGTACGCGGCCTGGGGCGACGGCGATCCGGGACGCGCGAGGTCGCTGCTCACGGACTGCCTGGCCGCAGCGGACGGCTTCAACGACCTGCTCTGCTCGGTGCTGGTGGTGGAGCTGCTGGCGCTGGTGACCGTGGCCGAGGGTGACCCGGCCGAGGCGGCGGTGCTCCAGGGCGCGGCGGCGGGGATGTGGCCCTCGGTGGGGCTGCCGCTGTTCGGCTCGGCCTACTACAACCGGCCGCACGAGCTGTGCGAGGCCGCGGCCCGCGAGGAGTTGGGCGACGCCCGCTACGAGGAGTGCGTACGGCTCGGCGGGCGGCTCGGCCGGCGCGCGGCGGTGGCACGGGCCCTCGGCCGCTCCGGTCCCCGCTCGCCCGAGGCACCCGAGGAGACGGGGACCGCCGGGCCGGTTCGGCAGACCCGGGGCGCCGCGGACACGCGGAAGCCCGCCGCCTCCCCCACCCGCAGGGGCGGGGAGACGACGGGCTGAGTACCGCGAGTGGTGGTACCTGGCCTGCTGGGATCAGCGGGCGTAGTACTCGACGACGAGCTGCTCGTCGCAGATCACCGGGATCTCCTTGCGGTTCGGCTCACGGTCCAGGCGGAACGCCAGGGCCTTGAGGTTCACCTGGAGGTAGCGCGGGGTCTCACCCTCGGGGGCGAAGCCGCCCTCACGGGCGATGGAGAAGAGGGTCTTCTCACGGCTGCGCTCGCGGACCATCACGACGTCGTCGGGACGAACGCGGAAGGACGGCTTGTCGACCTTCTGGCCGTTGACCTCGATGTGGCCGTGGACGACCATCTGGCGGGCCTGGTAGATCGTGCGGGCGATGCCCGAACGCAGGACCAGCGCGTCGAGACGGCGCTCGAGCTCGATGATCAGGGCCTCACCGGTCTTGCCCTGGACCTTGGAGGCACGCTCGTAGGCGCGGACGAGCTGACGCTCGGACACGTCGTACTGCGCGCGCAGACGCTGCTTCTCGAGCAGACGGACCTTGTAGTCCGAGTTCTGCTTGCGGCCGCGGCCGTGCTCACCCGGCGGGTAGGGACGGGCCTCGAAGTACTTGACGGCCTTCGGGGTCAGCGCGATGCCGAGGGCACGCGACTTCTTGACCTTGGGGCGGGACTGGTTCGCCACTGTTTCTCATTTCCTAGTTCGGCTCGTCAGAGTTGTGGGAGGTCGCATCCGCAGCCGGGGAAACCCGCCGGTCCCGTTGCCGGGCCTGGTGGGCAGCCGCTCCCCTGGTCTGGGCACATACGTGCAGCACGCGAGTGGCCCACCGGCCGCTCCCGGGACTCCGGGTGGTGGTGGGCTGCCCGCGACACCGATCGACGGTGCGCGACGCTCCTGGAACCCCCTGAGGGGTTCCGGCCGGTCGTCCCGCTCTGACTGCGCGGGACTCGGCACTTCGGAGCAGTCTACAGGCCTGTCACGACCGCCTGCGACCGAGGCGCTGACGGGTCCACTCCACGGCGTCCGCGTACCGGGCCTCGCCGCCGTGCCTGGTCGGGGTGTAGTACTCGCGGTCCTTCAGGGCGTCCGGCGCGTACTGCTGGCCCGCGATGCCCTCGGGCAGGTCGTGCGGGTACACGTACCCCTGCGCGTGGCCCAGCTTGGCCGCGCCCTTGTAGTGCCCGTCGCGCAGATGCGCCGGCACGGGCCCGGCGAGTCCCTTGCGTACGTCGTCCAGGGCGGCGCCGATCGCGGTCGTCGCGGCGTTGGACTTCGGCGCGAGGGCGAGCGCGATCGTGGCGTGGCTGAGGGTGAGGGCGGCCTCGGGGAAGCCGATCATCGCGACGGCCTGGGCGGCGGCCACGGCTATGGGCAGCGCGTTCGGGTCGGCCAGGCCGATGTCCTCGCTGGCGGAGATCATCAGGCGGCGGGCGATGAAGCGGGGGTCCTCGCCGGCCTCGATCATCCGGGCCAGATAGTGCAGGGCTGCGTCGACGTCGGAGCCGCGGATCGACTTGATCAGGGCACTGGCCACGTCGTAGTGCTGGTCGCCGTCGCGGTCGTACTTCACGGCCGCGCGGTCGACGGTCTCCTCCAGGGTGGTGAGGGAGATCTCCCCCTCGCCCTTGTCCAGGGCGGCCCCGGCGGCGGCCTCCAGGGCGGTCAGGGCGCGGCGGGCGTCGCCCCCGGCGATGCGCAGCAGATGGTCGGCGGCCTCGTCGGGAAGGCCGACCGTGTCCCTGAGACCGCGCTCGTCGGTCAGGGCGCGCTTGAGCAGGTCCCGGACGTCGTCGTCGGTGAGCGGTTCCAGGGTGAGCAGCAGGGAGCGGGACAGCAGGGGCGAGATCACCGAGAAGTACGGGTTCTCGGTGGTCGCCGCGATCAGGGTCACCCAGCGGTTCTCGACGGCCGGGAGGAGGGAGTCCTGCTGGGCCTTGCTGAAGCGGTGGATCTCGTCGAGGAAGAGGACGGTCTCCTTGCCGTAGCCACCGGTGGCGCGACGGGCGCCGTCGATGACCGCGCGGACCTCCTTGACGCCCGCGGTGATCGCGGAGAGCTCCACGAAGCGCTTGTCGGTGGCCTTGGAGACGACGTAGGCGAGGGTGGTCTTGCCGGTGCCGGGCGGGCCCCAGAGGATCACCGAGGAGGGTCCTGCCGGTCCCCCGGCGCCCTCGCCGACGAGTCTGCGCAGGGGGGAGCCCGGCTTGAGCAGGTGCTGCTGGCCCACGACCTCGTCGAGGCCGCGCGGGCGCATACGGACGGCCAGGGGACTGCTCGTCGGGTCCTTCTCCTGGCGTTCTTCGGCTGCGGCGGTGAACAGATCGGGCTCCACGGGAGAAACCCTAAATCACCGCACTGACAATCCCCTCCGGGCTGTCAGCTGGTCCAGAAGTCCCACCAGCGGGTCAGGATCAGCATGCCGATGATGCCGATGTGCAGCACGGGCATGACCCAGGTGAACTCGCCGAAGAAGCTCTTGAGCCAGTTCGGGGCGGGCAGGAAGCCGTTGCGGATATTGAACGAGGTCACGTACCAGAACATGACGATCGTGGCGACCCAGGCCAGGCAGCACCACAGGCACAGGGCGTTGATCCGGTACAGCGACTGGAACATCAGCCAGGCGCAGAAGCCGACGCCGAAGAGGGTTCCGGCGTTGAAGGTGAGCCAGTACCAGCGCGGGAAACGGGCGCGGGCCAGCAGGCTGACGCCGACGCCGATCACGATGCCGTAGGCGACGAGGCCGAGCATCGGGTTGGGGAAGCCGAAGACGGAGGCCTGGTCGCTCTCCATCACGCTGCCGCAGGAGACCACCGGGTTGAGACTGCACCCGGGCGTGAAGGTCTTGCCCTCGGCCTTCGCCTCCAGCAGCTTGAACTTGTCGATCGTGATGACCCAGGCGGCCAGCAGGCCCAGCGCGCCCGTGATCACGAGCAGCAGGGCGAAAGCGCGGCTGCCGCCGGCCGTGCGTGGCTCCACGACGGCGGACCGGGGCTCGGGCTCCGTCGAGACGTCCTGGAGTGTCGTCTTGCTCATCACGCCGATTCCGTCACTGGAGAGGTGGAACATCTTCGGGCAGGGGCCATTGTGCCGCACTCGCCTGTGTGCGCACCGTTCGCTCCGCATAAGGAAGTACGTCCGTTCAGCCGGGAGCGTTCGGCTCTGGACTGGTGTCCGGACGCCCGGCGCACCCCGCGGGTGCGTGTCCGGACAGGCATGCGAAAGGGCGCCCGGTGCCGTCCGGCCCCGGGCGCCCTTCTCACGTCACGCGCGCGTGCTCAGCCGAGCCGCGCCGCCAGTTCCGCCACGATCTCGCCCACGCCGATCGGGCCCTGCTCACCCGATTCCATGTCCTTGAGCTGGACGACGCCCTCGGCGAGGTCGCGCTCTCCGGCCACCAGGGCGTAGCGCGCGCCCGAGCGGTTGGCCGCCTTCATGGCCGCCTTCAGGCCCTTCCCGCCGTAGGAGAAGTCCGCCGCGATCCCGGCCCTGCGCAGCTCGGTGACCTTGGCGAACAGCACCCGGCGGGCCTCCTCGCCGAGCGGGACGGCGAACACGCTGGTGGACGCGGGCAGTTCGAGCTCGATGCCCTCGGCCTCCAGGGCGAGGACCGTGCGGTCGACGCCGAGGGCCCAGCCGACGGAGGGCAGCGCGGGGCCGCCGATCATCTCGGACAGACCGTCGTAGCGGCCGCCGCCGCCCACCGCGGACTGGGAGCCCAGGCCGTCGTGGACGAACTCGAAGGTCGTACGGGTGTAGTAGTCCAGGCCGCGCACCAGCTTGGCGTCGTCCTCGAAGGCGACCCCGGCGGCCGTGATCAGCTCGCGGACCTCCTCGTGGTAGGCCTTGCAGGCGTCGCACAGGTAGTCGCGCAGCAGGGGCGCGTCGGTGAGCTGCTTCTGGACGTCCGGGCGCTTGTCGTCGAGGACGCGCAGCGGGTTGATGTCGGCGCGGCGCAGGGTGTCCTCGTCGAGGTCGAGACCGCGCAGGAAGTCCTGGAGGGCGGCCCGGTAGACGGGACGGCACTCCTTGTCGCCGAGGCTGTTGAGCAGGATGCGGAAGTTGCTGAGGCCCAGCGAGCGATACGCCTGGTCGGCCAGGATGATCAGCTCGGCGTCCAGGGCCGGGTCCTCGGCTCCGATCGCCTCGGCGCCGACCTGGGAGAAGTGGCGGTAACGGCCCTTCTGGGGGCGCTCGTAGCGGTAGTACGAGCCGGAGTACCAGAGCTTGACCGGGAGGTTGCCCGCCTTGTGCAGACTGGCCTCCAGGGCGGCGCGCAGCACGGACGCGGTGCCCTCGGGACGCAGGGCGAGCTGGTCGCCGCCCTTGGTCGTCAGCGTGTACATCTCCTTGGTGACGATGTCGGTGGACTCACCGACACCGCGCGCGAACAGCTCGACGTTCTCGAAGCCGGGCGTCTCGATGTAGCCGTAGCCGGAGTTGCGCAGGGGGGCGGCGATGGCCTCGCGGACGGCGAGGTACTTGGCGCTGTCCGGCGGGATCAGGTCGTACGTGCCCTTGGGGGCCTTGAAGGTGCTCACGGAAAGTCTCTCGTCACATTCCTCGTCGGGGAGCCTCGGTCGCTCCCTGGCCGGCCGCCACCTGCCGCAGATACGGGTTGGTGGCGCGCTCCCGGCCGATGGTCGTCTGGGGGCCGTGGCCGGACAGCACCACGGTCGAGTCCTCGAGCGCCAGGCACACACGGGCCAGCGAGTCGAGCATCTCGGCCATGTCACCGCCGGGCAGGTCGGTGCGTCCGATGGAGCCGGCGAACAACAGATCGCCCGAGAACAGGATCGGCGGGATGTCCGCCGCCTCGGGCATGCCGAAGGTCACCGACCCCTTGGTATGGCCGGGCGCGTGCGCCACGGTCAGCTCCATGCCGGCCAGCTCCAGCCGGGCGCCGTCGGTGAGCTCCTTGACGTCGTCCGGCTCCCCCACGGTCAGCTCGCCCATCAGCGGCATGCCGATGGAGCGGCCGAGCGCCTTCTCCGGGTCGCTCATCATGTACCGGTCCTCGGGGTGGATCCAGGCCGGTACGTCGTGCGCTCCGCAGACCGGGACGACCGAGGCCACATGGTCGATGTGGCCGTGGGTGAGGACGACGGCGACGGGCTTGAGCCGATGCTTCTTCAGTGCTTCCTCGACTCCGGGGGCCGCCTGATGGCCCGGGTCGATGATCACGCACTCCTCACCGGCGGCGGGGGCGACGAGGTAGCAGTTCGTCCCCCAGGCCCCGGCGGGGAACCCGGCAATGAGCACGATCGTCCTTCGTTGTGTCGGTTCGGGTGGCTTGCGATTGGGCTACGCCTGAGGTCAGAGACTACCGGCGCTGCCGATTCCTCAGCGAACCCATATACGGTACGGGGCAACACAGACGGACGTACGAGGAGACAACCCCGTGGTCACCCAGGAACAGCGGCGGCGCCAGCTCGCCCGGGAGAAGTTCTTGCGGCAGCAGCAGCGGCGCACCGACGCACGGCGCAAGGCGAAGGCCCGCAACGCGGTCGTCGCATCGGTGCTCGGCGTGGTCCTGGTGGGCAGCCTCGCGCTGTACACGACCGGGGTGCTGAAGGACGACAAGGACGACAAGGCCAACGCGAGCGCGAGCGCGGAGCCGACGCCGAGCGCGCCGAAGGACCCCTGCGAGAAGCCCGCCGAGGGCGCGGTCAAGACGCAGACGTGGAAGAAGGAGCCGGCTGTCGCCGTCGACAAGTCGGCGAAGTACACGATGAAGCTCGCCACGACGTGCGGTGACATAGACATCGCGCTGAACGCGTCGGCGGCCCCGCACACCGTGAACTCGTTCGACTTCCTGGCCGGCAAGGGCTACTTCGACCACACCAAGTGCCACCGGCTCACCACCAACGGCATCTTCGTGCTCCAGTGCGGCGACCCGACGGGCAGCGGCAGCGGCGGTCCGGGCTACACCATCCCGGACGAGAACCTGAAGGACAAGAGCCTCAAGGGCGGGGTCTACCCGGCCGGCACGGTTGCGATGGCGAACACCGGGCAGGCGCACAGCGGCGGAAGCCAGTTCTTCCTCGTCTACCAGGACAGTCAGCTGCCGCCCAGCTACACACCGTTCGGTACCGTTTCCGAGTCGGGCATGACGGTTCTGAAGAAGATCGCCGCGGCGGGCGAGAACACGGGCGCCGGGGACGGCGCACCGAACGCGACCGTTGTGATCGACAAGGCGACGGTCGCCAAATCCTGACCGCCAACTGCGGAACTTCGGTCGCGCGGGATGCGGACAGGCGCCCCGCCGGTCGCCTATGTTGGCCGTGACGAAACTGTGGACGATGCCCGGGGGCTCGAGGCCCCTCGCAGGCATCATGTGGAGGAGGCGCTGTGAGCAGCGACCCGTGGGGCCGCGTCGACGAGACGGGGACCGTGTACGTGCGTACGGCCGAGGGCGAGCAGGTCGTCGGTTCCTGGCAGGCCGGCACTCCTGAGGAGGCGCTGGCCTACTTCGAGCGCAAGTACGAGGGCTTGGTTGTCGAGATCGGCCTCCTCGAGAAGCGGGTGAAGACCACCGACCTGTCGGCGAAGGACGCCCAGACCGCCATCGACCATTTGCGCGAGCAGGTTGAGGCGCACCACGCGGTCGGCGATCTGGACGCGCTGCGGGTCCGGCTGGACAAGCTCGGGGGCACGGTCGAGTCGCGTCGCGAGGAGCGCAAGGCGCAGCGGGCCAAGCAGACGGACGATGCCCGTCACGCCAAGGAGGCGCTGGTCGTCGAGGCCGAGGAGCTGGCGCAGTCCGACCAGTGGCGGGCGGCCGGTGAGCGGCTGCGCGCGCTGGTGGACACCTGGAAGGGGCTGCCGCGTCTCGACCGCAAGTCGGACGACGAGCTGTGGCACCGCTTCTCGCACGCGCGCTCCGCGTTCTCCAAGCGGCGCAAGGGTCACTTCGCGCAGCTGGACGCGCAGCGCGAGGAGGCCCGCCGGACCAAGGAGCGCCTGGTCGCGGAGGCGGAGGCTCTGTCGAACTCCACTGACTGGGGTCCGACGGCCGCGCGGTACCGCGATCTGATGACCGAGTGGAAGGCGGCCGGCCGGGCGCAGCGCGAGCACGAGGACGACCTGTGGAACCGCTTCCGCGGCGCCCAGGACGTGTTCTTCGCGGCGCGTGGCTCGGTGTTCGCCGAGCGGGACGCGGAGCAGTCGGAGAACCTCAAGCTCAAGGAGGAGCTGGCCGAGGAGGCCGAGAAGATCCTCCCCGTGACGGACCTGAAGGCGGCGCGTGCCGCGTTCCGGTCGGTCAACGAGCGCTGGGAGGCCATCGGTCATGTCCCGCGTGACGCCCGGCCGAAGGTCGAGGGCCGGATGCACGCGGTCGAGCGGGCGATCCAGGAGGCCGAGGAGGCCGAGTGGCGCCGGACGAACCCGGAGGCACGCGCGCGTGCCGCGGGTCTGACCGGGCAGCTCCAGGCCGCCGTGGACAAGCTGCGCGGTCAGATCGACCAGGCGCGTGCCCAGGGCAACAACGCCAAGGCCGACAAGCTGGAACGTGAGCTGGAGGGCCGTCAGGCACTGCTGGACCAGGCTCTGAAGGGTCTTCAGGAGTTCGGCGGCTGACGCTGTCCTCCGGATGGACGACGTGGAAGGGGCTCCCCGCGGGGAGCCCCTTTCTCGTGCCGTGGAGGCGTTGCCGTGGAAGGCGTTACGACCGGCTGCGGGCCGAGGTCACCCGGTAGACGTCGTAGACGCCCTCGACGCCGCGTACCGCCTTCAGGACGTGGCCGAGGTGCTTGGGGTCCCCCATCTCGAAGGTGAAGCGGGAGGTGGCCACCCGGTCGCGGGAGGTCTGGACGGCCGCGGAGAGGATGTTGACGTGCTGGTCGGAGAGCACCCGGGTGACGTCCGACAGCAGCCGGGACCGGTCCAGGGCCTCGACCTGGATGGCGACCAGGAACACCGAGGACTGGGTCGGCGCCCACTCGACCTCGAGGATGCGCTCGGGCTCGCGGGACAGTGACTCCACGTTGACGCAGTCGGTGCGGTGAACCGATACGCCACTACCGCGGGTGACGAAGCCGATGATCGGGTCGCCCGGCACGGGCGTACAGCAGCGGGCCAGCTTGACCCACACGTCGTCGACGCCCTTGACCACCACGCCGGGGTCGGCGCTGGAGCGGCGCTTGCGGCTGCGCCCGCGGGCGGGCGGCACGCTCTCGTCGATCTCCTCGGTGGCCGCCTCCTCGCCGCCGAAGGCCTGGACGAGCTTCTGCACGATGTGCTGCGCGGAGACATGGCCCTCGCCGATCGCCGCGTACAGCGCGGAGATGTCCGAGTAGCGCATCTCGTGCGCGAGGGTGACGAGGGAGTCGCCGGTGAGGATGCGCTGGATCGGCAGGTTCTGCTTGCGCATCGCGCGGACGATGGCGTCCTTGCCCTGCTCGATGGCCTCGTCGCGGCGCTCCTTGGAGAACCAGGCGCGGATCTTGTTGCGCGCCCGGGGCGACTTGACGAAGCCCAGCCAGTCCCGGGAGGGCCCGGCGCCCGCGGCCTTGGAGGTGAACACCTCCACCAGGTCGCCGTTGTCCAGGGTGGACTCCAGCGGGACCAGGCGGCCGTTGACCCGTGCTCCTATCGTGCGATGGCCGACCTCGGTGTGGACGGCGTAGGCGAAGTCGACCGGGGTGGCGCCCGCGGGGAGCGCTATGACGTCGCCCTTGGGGGTGAAGACGAAGACCTCGTTGCGGGAGAGGTCGAAGCGCAGGGACTCCAGGAACTCGCCCGGGTCCTCGGTCTCCTTCTGCCAGTCCAGCAGCTGCCGCAGCCACGCCATGTCGTTGATGGCGTCCTTGTCCTTGCCGGAGGACTTCGGCGCGTCGGTGCGGACCTTGGAGGCGCCCGCGACGGCCTCCTGCTTGTACTTCCAGTGCGCGGCGATGCCGTACTCGGCGCGGCGGTGCATGTCGAACGTGCGGATCTGGAGCTCGACGGGCTTGCCGTTGGGGCCGATGACCGTCGTGTGCAGCGACTGGTACATGTTGAACTTCGGCATCGCGATGTAGTCCTTGAACCGGCCGGGGACCGGGTTCCAGCGCGCGTGCACGGTGCCGAGGGCCGCGTAGCAGTCGCGGACGGTGTCCACGAGGACGCGGATGCCGACCAGGTCGTAGATCTCCGCGAAGTCACGGCCGCGGACGATCATCTTCTGGTAGACGCTGTAGTAGTGCTTGGGCCGGCCGGTGACGGTGGCCTTGATGCGGGCCGCGCGCAGGTCCTGCTGGACCTCGTCGGTCACTATGGCCAGGTACTCGTCACGCTTGGGTGCCCTTTCGGCCACCAGCCGGACGATCTCGTCGTACATCTTGGGGTAGAGGATCGCGAACGCGAGGTCCTCCAGCTCCCACTTGATGGTGTTCATGCCCAGGCGGTGGGCGAGGGGCGCGTAGATCTCCAGGGTCTCGCGCGCCTTCTTCTCCTGCTTCTCGCGCTTGAGGTAGCGCATGGTGCGCATGTTGTGCAGGCGGTCGGCGAGCTTGATGACCAGCACGCGGGGGTCCTTGGCCATCGCCACGACCATCTTGCGCACGGTCTCGGCCTGTGCGGCCTCGCCGAACTTGACCTTGTCCAGCTTGGTGACGCCGTCGACGAGCAGGGCGACGACGTCGCCGAAGTCGCGGCGCAGGTCCTCCAGGCCGTACTCGGTGTCCTCGACGGTGTCGTGCAGCAGGCCCGCCATGAGGGTGGCCGGATCCATGCCCAGCTCGGCGAGGATCGTGGTCACGGCGAGGGGGTGCGTGATGTACGGGTCGCCGCTCTTGCGCTTCTGGCCCCGGTGCCAGCGCTCGGCGACCTGGTACGCCTTCTCGATCTGGCGCAGCGTCGACGTCTCGATCTTGGGGTCGTTGCTGCGGACTATCCGCAGCAACGGTTCCAGGACCGGGTTGTAGGGGTTGGCGCGCTGGACGCCGAGCCGGGCGAGGCGGGCGCGGACCCGGTTGGAGGAGCCGGAGCGGGCCTGCGGCTGCGCGGCCGCGGGGCGGATCGGAGGCGTGGGCGCGGGGCGCTCGGGGGGAGCCGGTTTGGGGCGCGCTGCCTCGGCCGGCCGTTCGACGGGCGCGGACTGGGCGTGCTCGACCGTCCCGCGGTTGTCGTCCTTCGCGTGCGACGCGGGCGGGGCCGCGGGCTCCGAGGCGCGCTCGGGCTTGGCGGCGGTCAGGTGCTGGGCCTCGTCTGGCAAGAGGGCTCCTCGTGCGCTTTCCGGGTCCCCCGGTCAGGCTCCGGAGCCCCCATGGTAGCGATGCTGGGCCACAGGATCGCCTTCAGGCCCGGCGGTCGCCTGTACACCGACAAACAGCGAGGGCGGGCTCCGGATTCCTCCGGGCCCGCCGCATCGCTGTGTGACCTGCTGTTTCATAAGGGAACGGGCGCCCGCGGCCGAAGCCGCGGACGCCCGTACACCGGTACTGCGCAGGTCCGCTCAGATGGTGAGCAGCGCCTCCAGGGGCGCCCCGGCGAGGGCCGTCTCCAGACGGGCGCGGCCCGCGAGGAAACCGAGCTCCATCAGCACGGCGACCCCGGCGACCTCGGCGCCCGCGCGCTGGATCAGCTGGATGGACGCCTCCGCCGTCCCACCGGTGGCCAGGACGTCGTCGACGACCAGGACCCGGTCGACGGCCGACAGGTCCTCGGCGTGCACCTCGATCTCGGCCGAGCCGTACTCCAGGTCGTACGCCTGGCTGAGGGTCGCTCCGGGGAGCTTGCCCGCCTTGCGCACGGGGATGAAGCCGACGCCCGCGCGGACGGCGACCGGGGCACCGAGGATGAAGCCGCGGGCCTCCAGGCCGACGACCTTGGTGGCCCCGGTGCGCCGGGCGATCTCCGCGAACGCGTCGGTCAGCGCCGTGAAGGCCGCCGGGTCCGCGAGCAGCGGGGTGATGTCCTTGAACATCACGCCCGGCTCGGGGTAGTCGGCCACCTCACGGATACGGCTGAGGAGCAGCTCCCGGATCTCGGTCATCGGCGCTTCCCGGAGGGACGGCCCCGGGTGCCGCGGCCGCGGGCGGCCTGGGCACGCGGGCCGACGACCGCGGGGGCGGCCTCGTCCTCGTCCTCGTACGCCCCCTCGGCGGTGGCGGGCAGCGGGTCGCCCTGCTCGCCCTGGGCGCGCTTGGCGAGGACGCGCTTGCGCAGCGCCTTCATCTGCGGCTCGAGCTCCTTGAGGTCGGCGACGAGCGGCGTGGCGATGAAGATCGAGGAGTACGCACCGGCCGCGAGGCCGACGAACAGCGACAGCGAGATGTCGTTGAGCGTGCCCGCGCCGAGGACACCGCCACCGATGAACAGCAGGCCCGCCACCGGCAGCAGCGCGACCACCGTGGTGTTGATGGACCGCACCAGGGTGCCGTTGATCGACTGGTTGGCGATGTCGCTGTAGGTGAAGCGGGTCTGCTTGGTGATGTCCTTCGTCTGCTCCTTGAGGCTGTCGAAGACGACGACCGTGTCGTAGAGCGAATAACCGAGGATCGTGAGCAGACCGATCACCGTGCCCGGCGTGACCTCGAATCCCACCAGAGCGTAGATGCCGACGGTGATGGTGATGTCGTGGATCAGGGCGATGAGCGCGGCGATGGCCATACGCCATTCGAACGCGATCGCCAGATAGATCACGACGAGGACCATGAAGATCGCCAGGCCTTGCCAGGCCTTGTTGGCGATCTGGTCGCCCCAGCTCGGGCCGACGAGGTCGGCGGCGATCTTCTCGCTGTCGACCTTGAAGTCCTGCGCCAGCTTGTCCTTGATCTGGTCGGACTGCTGGGTGTCCATGCCGGCGATCTGGATGCGCAGGGTGCCGTTGCCGAGCTTCTGCACGACCGCCGTGTGGCCGGACGCCTCCTCGGCGAAGTCCTCGGCCTCGGCGACCGAGACGCTCGTCTTCGGGGTGGTGAAGACGGCGCCGCCCTGGAAGTCGATGCCCATGTTCAGGCCGCGCACCGTCAGGCCGAGGATGGCCGTGATGGTGATCAGGATCGAGATGCCGTACCACAGCTTGCGGTGGCCGATGAAGTCGTAACTGACCTCACCGCGGTGCAGTCGGGCGCCGAGGTTGCCGAGCTTCGACATCTCACGCCTCCTTCGGGTCGACGGGACGGCGCGTGCGGCGCAGCGGCGGCTGGGCGCCCAGGCTCTTCGGGTCGAGGCCGGACCACTTGTGGCCGCCGCCGAAGAACTTGGTGCGGGCGAGGATCGTCATCAGCGGCTTGGTGAAGAAGAAGACCACGACGACGTCGAGCACGGTCGTCAGACCGAGCGTGAACGCGAAGCCCTGAACCTTGCCGACCGTGACGATGAACAGCACCGCGGCGGCCAGGAACGACACGAAGTCGGAGACCAGGATGGTTCGCCGGGCCCGCGGCCAGGCACGCTCGACGGCGGGGCGCAGCGAGCGGCCCTCACGGATCTCGTCCCGGATGCGTTCGAAGTACACGATGAACGAGTCCGCTGTGATACCGATCGCGACGATGGCACCACAGACCGCGGGCAGGTTCAGCGCGAAGCCGATGGCCGGGCCGAGCAGCGACATGAGCACGTAGGTGAGCGCGGCGGACACCAGCAGGGAGGCGACGGCGATCAGCGACAGGCCCCGGTAGTACAGGACCAGGTAGATCACGACCAGGGCGAGGCCGATGGCGCCGGCCAGCAGACCCGCGTGCAGCTGCTCGGTGCCCAGCGCGGCCGTGACGGTGGTGACGCTGGCTTCCTTGAAGGTCAGCGGGAGCGCACCGTAGGACAGCATGTTGGAGAGGTCCTGCGCCTCCTGCTGCGTGAAGTTGCCGGAGATCTCCGCGTTGCCGCCGCTGATGGCCTGGCGGACGTAGGGGTGCGAGATGACCTTGTCGTCCAGGACGATGGCGAACTCGTTCTGCGGGGACTGCTTGGTGGCGAGGTCACCGGTGATCTGCGCGAACTTCTTGCCGCCGGCACCGGTGAAGTCCATCGTGACCTTCCAGCCGGCACCGCTCTGGGTGTCGAGGAGGGCCTGCGCCTTGTCGACGTCGGTGCCGTCCACGGCGACCGGGCCGAGCACGAACTTCATCCACTGCTCGCCGTCCTGGCCGCAGGCGACGGTCGGCACACCGGCCTTGGCGTTCTTGCCGGCCGCGTCGCGCTGCTTGACGTCGCTGCAGTCCAGGGCCGCGAACTGGGCCTGGAGCTTGCTGTCGTCGGTGGCGGCGTCCGCCGGGGCGGAGGCGCTCGGGGTGGCGGCGGGCGCGGTGCTCGCGGAGGGCGAGGGGTCGGCCTTCAGGGCCTCGCCGACGGCACGGCCCTGCGTGGTGGCGGAGGCCGACGGGGTGGCCTCGCCGCCGCTGGGGGAGGCCGACGCGCTCGGGGAGGCGCTGCCGCTGGGCTTGGGCGACGCACTGCCGCTGGGGCTCGGGCTCGGGGCGGGCGCGCCGCCGGAGGGCGCGCTCTGGAGCACGGGGCGGAAGTAGAGCTTGGCCGTGGTGCCGACCTGATCCCGGGCCTGCTTGGAGTTGGTGCCCTTGGGGATGTTGACGATGATGTTGCGGTCGCCCTGGGTCTGCACCTCCGCCTCGGACACACCCAGACCGTTGACACGGCGGTTCATGATGTCGACCGCGGTGTTCATATTGGTCTTGTTGATCGCGGACTCTTGGCCGCTCTGCGCCTCGAGCGTGATGCTGGTGCCACCGGCGAGATCGATACCGAGTCGCGGGGTCGTGTGACCGGCCGCGAACATGCCGCCGGTCAGCGCCACGATGGCGATCAGGATCAGGGCCAGCGAGCGCCCCGGCTTGCTCTGGGCGCTCGCCTTACGGCCCTTTTTAGGTGCTGCCACCTTCTCGTACTCCCTCTCGGGCCGCCTCGCGCCGGGTCGGCTGGCGGCCATGACATGGTGTCGGGATCCCCTGCGAGAGACACGTGTGCCGGGGCGTCCGGGCAGGGCCCGCACGCCCCGGGACAGGGTTACTTCGCGTCGGAGTCGCCGTCGGTCTTCTTCGGCTCTTCTGCCTTGGCCTCGACGGCCTCGTCGTCGGACGGCTTCTCGTCCGCGTCCTTCTTGCCGAGGTCGACGGACGACTCGTCGGAGGCGGCGGCGGAGCCGGCGGCGTCGTCGGTCTCGGTGAGGGAGGAGGCGTCGTCCGGGACGATGTCGGACTTCAGGTCGTGCTCGACGCCGTGGACGATGCGGTTGTACTCGTCGTCCGTCAGGACGGCACCGATGGCGTTCTTCGCGAACAGGAGGTCGACGCCAGGGCCGGCGTCGAGGAGGACGGTGTCCTCGTTGACCTCCTTGACCGTCGCGTACATGCCCCCGATGGTGCGCACACCGGAACCGGGCTGCATCTGGTTCCGCATGTCGACGGCGGCCTGCTGCTTCTTCTTGGCCGACCGGGTCATCAGGATCATGGCCCCGATGAGCACGATGAACGGGAGGAGGGTCACGAGACTCACGGGTCGGAACTTCCTTCGCACGACCGCGATGGTGTGCGGCCTGATGGATGGGGGTATGCATGCCGTCCGACTGGAGCGGCATCGGCGGAGTCTAAGCGAGTCCGCGTGCATGGAACAACGCTCAGCATGGCACCTGGGTTCCTGACGTGGCCAATCCCCTGCCAATCGGTCGGCGAGGCGCCACCGATTCCGCGTCGATCGTGCGTCGAACCCCTGCCGTCACGCCCCGAACAGGTCTTGTTGTCCGTTTCCCGTGCCCGCGGAGCGGGGCGGAGTGAGGCCGAGATGCGCCCACGCGGCGGGGGTCGCGACCCGGCCGCGGGGGGTGCGGGCGAGCAGTCCCTCTCTTACGAGGAAGGGTTCTGCGACCTCCTCGACGGTCTCGCGCTCCTCCCCCACGGCGACGGCGAGCGTGGACAGGCCCACCGGGCCGCCGCCGAACAGCTTCAGCAGGGCTTCCAGGACGGCGCGGTCGAGCCGGTCGAGGCCGCGCGCGTCGACCTCGTAGACGGCGAGGGCCGCCGCGGAGATCTCCTTGGTGATCACGCCGTCGGCCTTGACCTGGGCGTAGTCGCGCACCCGGCGCAGCAGGCGGTTGGCGATCCGGGGGGTGCCGCGGGAGCGGCCCGCGATCTCGGCGGCGCCCGCTGTGTCGATCTCGACGTCGAGCAGATGCGCGGAGCGGTGGACGACTCGCTGGAGCTCGGCGGGCTCGTAGAACTCCATGTGCGCGGTGAAGCCGAAGCGGTCGCGCAGCGGGGGCGGCAGCAGACCGGCCCGGGTGGTGGCGCCGACCAGGGTGAAGGGCGGCAGTTCCAGGGGGATGGCGGTGGCGCCGGGGCCCTTGCCGACGATGACGTCGACCCGGAAGTCCTCCATCGCCATGTACAGCATCTCCTCGGCGGGCCGGGACATGCGGTGGATCTCGTCGAGGAAGAGGACCTCGCCCTCCTGGAGGGAGGACAGGATCGCGGCGAGGTCACCGGCGTGCTGGATGGCCGGCCCGGAGGTGATGCGGATCGGGGCGCCCATCTCGGCCGCGATGATCATCGACAGGGTGGTCTTGCCGAGACCGGGGGCGCCGGAGAGCAGGACGTGGTCGGCGGTGGCGCCACGCGCGCGGGCGGCGCGCAGCACGAGGTCGAGCTGCTCGCGGACCTTCTCCTGGCCGATGAACTCGCCGAGGTCCTTGGGGCGCAGGGCGGCTTCCACGGCCTGGTCCTCGCGGTCGGCGACGGAGCCCACGAGCCGCTCCTCGGCGGGGGTGTCGGTCGTGTCGTCCCAGTTCATCGATGTGCCTCAAGGGGTGTGGGTCGGCGGGCGCGGGGCGGGTCGGCGGGGTCGGTCGGGCCGGCCCGGGGGCGGGGCGGGCACGGGCCGGGAGGGCCGGCGCCCGCGTCGGGTCAGCGTGCGCGGTTGAGGGTCTGGAGCGCGGCCTTCAGCAGCTGGCCCACCTGCGGGGTGCCGTCGGCGGCCTCGGCCTGCGGGGCCACGGCGGTCACCGCCTCGTCGGCCTCCCGGGTGGCGTAGCCGAGGCCGATCAGGGCGGCGTGCAGCTGGTCGCGCCAGCCCTGGGTGACCGGGGCGCCGACCGCGGGGGCGCCGACCGGCTCGCCGAGGCGGTCCTTCAGCTCCAGCAGCAGCTTCTGGGCGCCCCTCTTGCCGATGCCGGGCACGGCGGTGAGGGCCTTCTCGTCACCCGTGGCCACGGCTCTGCGCAGGGCGTCGGGCGAGTGCACGGCGAGCATCGCCTGGGCGAGGCGCGGTCCGACGCCGCTCGCGGTCTGGAGCAGCACGAAGACCTGCCGCTCGTCGTCGTCACCGAAGCCGTACAGGGTGAGCGAGTCCTCGCGGACGACCAGGGAGGTGTGCAGCTTGGCGGGCTGACCGAGGCGCAGGGTGGACAGCGTGCTCGGCGTGCACTGGACGGCCATGCCGACTCCGCCGACCTCGACGACCGCGGCGTCCGGAGCGAGTGCGGCCACTGTGCCGCTGACGAAGGCGATCATGCCGTACGGCCTTTCGGTGCTTTGGCTGCGTGCAGGGCCACGGCCTGCTGGAGTCGATTCTGGGCGGGGGCGCGCCAGATGTGGCAGATGGCGAGCGCGAGGGCGTCGGCGGCGTCGGCCGGCCTGGGCGGGGCGTCCAGCCGCAGGAGCCGGGTGACCATGGCTCCGACCTGTGCCTTGTCGGCGCGGCCGCTGCCGGTGACGGCGGCCTTGACCTCGCTGGGGGTGTGCAGGGCGACCGGGATGCCGCGACGGGCGGCGCACAGCATGGCGACGGCGCTGGCCTGGGCGGTGCCCATCACCGTACGGACGTTGTGCTGGCTGAAGACACGCTCCACGGCGACGACCTCGGGCCGGTGCTCGTCCAGCCAGGCCTCGATGCCCTGCTCGACGGCCAGGAGGCGGAGGCTGAGCTCGGCGTCCGCGGGCGTGCGGACGACTCCGACGCCGACCATGGTCAGCGGGCGCCCGGCGACGCCTTCGACCACACCCACCCCGCACCGGGTCAGTCCGGGGTCCACCCCGAGTACACGCACCCTGCGCCCCTCCTCTACGGCTGAACCGCCGCCGCTTTCGCGGACCTGGCCGACCGGCGTCGTGGTTCCCCGATCGACGGTTGCGGTCCGTGGACGTTGATCCATTGACGGGGCCAGGCTAGTCGGTGCCACTGACAACGGCGGCGGGCCGGTGGGATGTGTCCCACCGGCCCGCCGGAATCCGCTCGGCTCGCGGCGGCGTTACGCGTCGACCTTCTCCATGACCTCGTCGCTGACGTCGAAGTTGGCGAAGACGTTCTGCACGTCGTCGCTGTCCTCCAGCGCGTCGATCAGCTTGAAGATCTTCCGGGCGCCGTCCTCGTCCAGTTCGACCTGGACGGAGGGCACGAAGCTGGACTCGGCGGAGTCGTAGTCGATCCCGGCCTCCTGGAGGGCGGTACGGACCCCGACCAGGTCGGTGGCCTCGCTGATGACCTCGAAGGTCTCACCGAGGTCGTTGACCTCCTCGGCACCCGCGTCCAGGACGGCACCGAGGACGTCGTCCTCGCTCAGCTCGCCCTTGGGGACGATGATGACGCCCTTACGGCTGAACATGTACGACACGGAGCCCGGGTCGGCCATGTTGCCGCCGTTGCGGGTCATGGCGACACGGACGTCGGAGGCGGCACGGTTGCGGTTGTCGGTGAGGCACTCGATGAGCACCGCGACACCGTTCGGGCCGTAGCCCTCGTACATGATCGTCTCGTAGTCGGCGCCGCCGGCCTCGAGACCGCCGCCGCGCTTGACCGCGGAGTCGATGTTCTTGTTCGGGACGGACTGCTTCTTGGCCTTCTGGATGGCGTCGTAAAGGGTCGGGTTGCCCTCGATGTCGACGCCGCCCATGCGGGCCGCGACCTCGATGTTCTTGATCAGCTTCGCGAAGAGCTTGCCGCGCTTGGCATCGATCACGGCCTTCTTGTGCTTCGTCGTAGCCCATTTAGAGTGGCCGGACATCTGCCTGTCTCCTTCGCGTAACCATCCACATAACGAACGCCAGAGATCCTACAAGGACTCGGCCGTCCCGTTGGCGCGCACCATGTCGACGAACAGCGAGTGAACACGGTGGTCGCCGGTGAGTTCGGGGTGGAACGAGGTGGCCAGCGCGTTGCCCTGGCGGACCGCCACGATGTGGCCGTCGTGCTCGGCGAGCACCTCTACCGAGGCACCGACGGACTCGACCCAGGGCGCGCGGATGAAGACGCCCTCGACGGGGTCACCCGGGACGCCGGCGACAGCCACCGCGGCCTCGAAGGACTCGTTCTGCCGCCCGAAGGCGTTGCGGCGCACGATCATGTCGATGCCGCCGACGGTCTCCTGGCCCGAGCGCGGGTCGAGGATCTTGTCGGCGAGCATGATCATGCCCGCGCAGGTGCCGTAGACCGGCATACCGGCCCGCACGCGCGCGCGGAGGGGCTCCATCACCCCGAAGAGGATGGCCAGCTTGGAGATGGTGGTGGACTCGCCGCCGGGCAGGACCAGGCCGTCGATCTCGGCGAGTTCTTCGGGGCGCCTGACCGGCCTGGCCACGGCGTCAGCCGCGGCCAGGGCGATGAGGTGCTCCCGTACGTCGCCCTGGAGGGCCAGGACTCCGATGACGGGGGTGTTCATGGGGTACGTCGCCTTACCAGCCGCGGTTGGCGTAGCGCTCGGACTCGGGCAGGGTGTCGCAGTTGATGCCGACCATGGCCTCGCCCAGGTTGCGGGAGGCGTCCGCGATGATCTTCGGGTCGTCGTAGAAGGTGGTGGCCTTCACGATGGCGGCGGCGCGCTTGGCCGGGTCGCCGGACTTGAAGATGCCGGAGCCGACGAAGACGCCCTCGGCACCGAGCTGACGCATCAGCGCGGCGTCGGCCGGGGTGGCCACACCACCGGCGGAGAACAGCACGACCGGGAGCTTGCCCAGCTCGGCGACCTCGGCGACCAGCTCGTACGGGGCGCGCAGCTCCTTGGCGGCGGCGTACAGCTCGTTGTTGTCGAAGCCGCGCAGCTTGGCGATCTCGTTCTTGATCTGGCGCAGGTGGCGCACGGCCTCGACGACGTTACCGGTGCCGGCCTCGCCCTTGGAGCGGATCATCGCGGCGCCCTCGGCGATGCGGCGCAGGGCCTCGCCCAGGTTGGTGGCACCGCAGACGAAGGGGGTGGTGAAGGCCCACTTGTCGGAGTGGTTGACCTCGTCGGCCGGGGTGAGGACCTCGGACTCGTCGATGTAGTCCACGCCGAGGGACTGCAGGACCTGGGCCTCGACGAAGTGGCCGATGCGGGACTTGGCCATCACCGGGATGGAGACCGCGTCGATGATGCCCTCGATCATGTCCGGGTCGGACATCCGGGCCACGCCGCCGTCCTTGCGGATGTCGGCCGGGACCCGCTCCAGCGCCATGACGGCGACGGCGCCCGCGTCCTCGGCGATCTTCGCCTGCTCCGGCGTGACGACGTCCATGATGACGCCGCCCTTGAGCTGCTCGGCCATACCGCGCTTGACGCGGGCGGTGCCGGTGGCGGGAGCCTGGTTCTCGGTGATGGACACGGGTTTCGACCTCACTGAAGGGAAAAGCGGTTTTCTGCTGCACCGAGGAAACGTGAACCGGGCAGGCCACAGCAAGGGCCAATGGGAAGCCGGTGGATCGTTTTCGCCGGCGGAACGGGGCCGGTGAGCGGGAACGCCCTGGTCAGGCCACCCGTTCCAGCAGGGCCGTCGGTGGCTCGTCGTCCATCTCGAAGGACATCGGGAACGGCGCGTGACCGGCGAGCCGGAACCAGCGGACCTTGCGGTGCTGGCGCAGCCGGCGGGCCGCGCCGACGGCGTCGTTGTGGAAACGGCGGGCCATCGGGACCCGGCGCACCGCCTCCGTCAGCTCACGCGCCGCAGCCTCTCCCCCGGGCGCCGCCCGTACGGCCTCCACCTGCGCCGACTCCGCGAACACCGCCCGCAGCGCCTGGCTCAGCTCGCTCTCGGCGACCTCCCGCTGTTCCTCCTCGGCCTGCCGGGCCCCGTGCGCGGCCTCGTACAGCACCATCGAGGCGGCGGGGTCGAGGACGCCCGCGGTGGCCAGTTCCTGGGCCACTGAGGCGCGGCGCAGCAGTTGCGCGTCCAGCGCGGCGCGGGCGGCGTCGATGCGGGAGTGCAGGCGGTCCAGCCGTCCGGCCGTCCAGCTCAGGTACAGGCCGATGGCCACGAGGGCTACGAGGATCCAGATGAGCGTTGGTGTCACGGGCCGCAAGGCTAGCGTGGCGCTCTGGCCGCTGGGGGGTGCGGGCGGTGTTGCGTGCGGGCCTTGCGTGGCTGTTCGCGCAGTTCCTCGCGCCCCTAGGGGTGGTCGGCGTGCGGTTCTCGGCTGCGGGCCGTGTGTGGCTCGTCGCGCAGTTCCTCGCGCCCCTAGGGGTGGTCGGCGTGCGGTTCTCGGCTGCGGGCCGTGTGTGGCTCGTCGCGCAGTTCCCCGCGCCCCTAGGGGTGGTCGGCGTGCGACTCTCGGCTGCGGGCTGTGCGTGGCTGGGCGCGGCGTTCCTCGCGCCCCTTGGGGGCGCCCTTGGGGGGTGTCAGTCTCTGGCCAGGCCGAATCTTGCTCTCAGGCCTGAGCCGGGGTCCTTGTCGTCCGCTGCTGCCACCGCTGCCGCGCCTGCCGTCACCGTCTCGTAGACGGACAGGATGTCCGCGGCGACCGTCGACCAGTCGAAGCGCCGGACATGCGCGCTGCCCCGCTTGCGCAGCGCATCCCGGCGCTCCGGGTCGGCCAGCAGCCGCACGGCCGCCTCGGCGAGGGCGTCGGCGTCCTCGTTGGCGAACAGCTCACCGGCCGCGCCCTGGTCGAGGACCTGCGCGAAGGCGTCCAGGTCGGAGGCGAGGACCGGGGCGCCCGCGGACATCGCCTCGACCAGGATGATGCCGAAGCTCTCGCCGCCGGTGTTGGGCGCGACGTACAGGTCGACGCTGCGCAGGAAGCGCGCCTTGTCCTCGTCGCTGATCATGCCGAGGAACTCCACGCGCGCGTGCAGCTCGGGCGGCAGCTGGGCGAGGGCCGCCTCCTCGTCGCCGCGCCCGGCGATCAGCAGCCGGGACTTCGGGTGCTCGGCGAAGATCCGCGGCATGGCCTTCATCAGGACGGGCAGGCCCTTGCGGGGCTCGTCGATACGGCCCATGAAGCCGATCGTCTCCCCCTGCCACTCCGGCTTGGGCTCGGCCTTGGCGAAGAAGTCGACGTCGACGCCGTTGGGGATGACCACCGCGTCGCCGCCCAGGTGCTCGACCAGGGTGCGGCGGGCGTACTCGCTGACCGCGATCCGGGCGCTGATCTTCTCCAGGGCGGCCTGGAGGATCGAGTACGCGGCGATCATCGCCTTGGAGCGCGGGTTGGAGGTGTGGAAGGTGGCCACCATGGGCCCCTGCGCGGCCCAGCAGGTCAGCAGGCCCAGCGAGGGCGAGGTCGGCTCGTGGATGTGCACCACGTCGAACGCGCCGTCGTGCAGCCAGCGGCGGACCCGGGCGGCCGACAGGAAGCCGAAGTTCAGCCGGGCCACCGAGCCGTTGTAGGGCACCGGGACCGCGCGGCCCGCGGACACGACGTACGGCGGCAGCGGGGTGTCGTCGTCGGCGGGCGCCAGGACGGACACCTCGTGGCCCGTGCGGATGAAGTACTCGGCGAGGTCGCGGATGTGGAACTGGACTCCGCCGGGGACGTCCCAGGAGTACGGGCAGACGATGCCGATCCTCACAGCGACCCCTTCGCCGGGTTCGACGCGTCGGCGCCCGGGCCGGCCGCCGGGTCCAGGTCGGCGAGCCACAGCCGTTGCAGCATGTGCCAGTCCTCCGGATGGTCCGCGATGCCCGTGGCGAAGGCGTCGGCCAGGGCCTGTGTCATGACAGACGTCTTCTCGGGCCGCGTACCTGACTCCGGCACTTCCACCGGCGGATGCACCCGGCCCCGCAGCACCGGCGAGTCGTCGTACCAGAGCGTCACGGGCAGCAGCAGCGCGCCCGTCTGCTGGGCGAGCAGGGCGGGCCCGGCGGGCATCCGGGCGGTCTCGCCGAAGAAGTCCACCTCGACGCCGGAGGCCGACAGATCACGGTCCGCGACCAGGCAGACCAGACCGCCGTCGCGCAGCCGCCGGGCCAGGGTGCCGAAGGCGGAGCCGCCGCTGTGCGGCAGGACCTCCATGCCGAGGCCCTCGCGGTAGGCGACGAAGCGGTCGTACAGCGACTCGGGCTTCAGCCGCTCGGCGACCGTTGTGAAAGGCGTCTCCAGCTTGGTGGTGACCCAGGCGCCCGCCAGGTCCCAGTTGCCGAGGTGCGGCAGCGCGAGGATGACGCCCCGATCGGAGGCGAGAGCGTCGGTGAGGTGATGCACGTCCTTCGGGTCGAAGCCGTTCCTGACCCGGTCGGCACTCCACGCGGGCAGCCGGAACGACTCCATCCAGTAGCGCAGATAGGAGCGCATGCCCGCGCGGGACAGCTCGGCCAGCCGCTCGGGGGACGCGTCCGGCACCACGCGCGCGTAGTTGCTCTCCAGCCGCAGCACACCCTTGCCGCGGCGCTTCCAGGCCAGGTCGGCGACGGCGTTGCCGAGGCGCACGGCGACCGGCTCGGGGAGCTTCTTGACCGTGCTCCAGCCGATCCCGTACAGCGCGTCGGTCAGACGCTCGGAAGCGCTCACTTCGCCGCCTCACTCCCCTGAGAGGCATTCTCGGCGTTCTCCCGCGCGGCCGCCGCCTCCGCCTCCGCGGATTCCCGGCGTACGGTCACCACGCGCTGGATCAGCGTGACCAGGCTGCCCACCGCGACCACCCACAGGGCGATCGGCAGCAGGACGTCGATACCCGGCACACCGAACGCGTGCAGGCCCGCGAGCCCGGCCGCGACCAGCGAGATCACCAGTCGCTCGGCGCGCTCGACCAGCCCGTTCACCGCCACCGGCAGCCCGATCGACTCGCCCCGCGCCTTGGTGTACGACACCACCTGACCGCTGGCCAGACAGAAGATCGACACCGCGCACAGGGCGTTGTCGTCGCCGCCGCCCGCGTACCAGAGGGCGAACCCGCCGAAGATCGCACTGTCCGCGACCCGGTCCAGGGTGGAGTCCAGGAAGGCGCCCCAGCGGCTGGAGCGGCCGAGCTGGCGCGCCATGTTGCCGTCGACGAGGTCGGAGAACACGAACGCGGTGATCACGATCGTGCCCCAGAAGAACTCGCCCCGGGGGAAGAAGACCAGCGCGCCCACGACCACGCCGGCGGTGCCGATCAGCGTGACCGCGTCGGGGCTGACGCCCCTGCGGATCAGAAACGCGGCGAACGGTGTGAGGACACGCGTGAAGAATGCACGCGCGTACTTGTTCAGCATGGCCTTCCCGAGGGTCGCTGTCGCCGCGGCCCCTGCTGGCCACCGGCTGGCCCATCGTAGTCACGCGCCCGCGCGGACGACCCACGGGCACCCTCGGCCCTGCGCCGGATCCGGCGGATGGCCCGCAACCTACCGGAGGCCGCCGGTTCGCGTCGTTCGTATGGACGCACCGTGACGGGAGTGGAAAGCTCGAAGGACCGCGGGCGTCGCCGGAGCCGCCAGTGCACGCGGTCCGCGTGTCGGTGCCCTCGACGACCCCCGACGACCTCACCGTGCACGGGAGGCAAGTCCATGGGCGACAAAGCGCACACACACCCCGGGGCCGCCGGCAGGGCAGTGGCGGCCGACCACCCCGCGTCCGTACGGAATGTGGTGCTGGTCGGCCACTCCGGCTCGGGCAAGACCACACTGGTCGAAGCCCTCGCACTGACCGCCGGGGCGGTGAACCGGGCGGGCCGCGTGGAGGACGGCGGCACCGTCTCCGACTACGACGACATCGAACACCGGCAACAACGCTCGGTACAGCTCTCCCTGGTGCCCGTCGAATGGGACGGCATCAAGATCAACCTACTGGACACCCCCGGATACGCCGACTTCGTCGGAGAACTGCGGGCCGGTCTGCGAGCGGCGGACGCGGCCCTTTTCGTCGTCTCGGCCTCCGACGGGGTGGACGGCTCGACCCGCATGGTGTGGGAGGAGTGCGCGGCCGTCGGCATGCCCCGCGCCATCGTCGTCACCCACCTGGAAGCCGCCCGCGCGGACCTGGAGGAGATGACCCGGGTGTGCGCCGAGGCCTTCGGCGGCGACGACCCCGACGCCGTACTGCCGCTCTACCTGCCGCTGCACGGACCGCAGGCCCCGGACGGACACGCGCCCGTCACCGGACTGATCGGACTGCTGTCGCAGAAGCTCTTCGACTACTCCGGCGGCGAACGGGCCGAGTCCGAACCCGGCGAGGACGAACTGCCGCTGATCGAGGAGGCCCGCAACCGGCTCATCGAGGGCATCATCGCCGAGAGCGAGGACGAGACCCTCATGGACCGTTACGTCGGCGGCGAGACCATCGACGTCAAGACACTGATCGAGGACCTCGAACGGGCCGTCGCCCGCGGCACCTTCTTCCCCGTCCTGGCCGCCGCCCCCGCCACGGACGGCTCCCGCCAGGGCCTCGGCACGGTCGAACTGCTGGAACTGATCACCCGCGGCTTCCCGACCCCCCTGGAACGCCAGGCGCCCTCCGTCACCACGCCCGACGGCACGCCCCGCGACCTCACCGCCTGCGACCCCTCCGGCCCCCTCGTCGCCGAGGTCGTCAAGACCGCCTCCGACCCCTACGTCGGCCGCGTCTCCCTGGTCCGCATCTTCTCCGGCACCCTGCGCCCCGACGAGACCGTGCACGTCTCCGGCCACGGCCTCGCCGACCGAGGACACGAGGACCACGACGTCGACGAACGCGTCGGCGCCCTCACCACCCCCTTCGGCAAACAGCAGCGCCCCGTCGGCCACGCCGTCGCCGGCGACCTCGCCTGCGTCGCCAAGCTCAACCGCGCGGAGACCGGCGACACCCTCTCCGCCAAGGACGACCCGCTGCTGATGGAACCCTGGCAGATGCCCGACCCGCTGCTGCCCGTCGCCATCCAGGCACACAGCAAACCCGACGAGGACAAGCTGTCCCAGGGCCTGTCCCGGCTCGCCGCCGAGGACCCCACCATGCGCCTCGAACAGAACCAGGACACCCACCAGGTCGTCCTGTGGTGCCTCGGCGAGGCCCACGCCGACGTCGCCCTGGAACGGCTGCGCAGCCGCTACGGCGTCCAGGTCGACGTCGTCACCCACCGGGTACCGCTGCGCGAGACCTTCGCCACCAAGTCCGGCGGCCGCGGCCGGCACGTCAAACAGTCCGGCGGCCACGGCCAGTACGCCATCTGCGAGATCGAGGTCGAACCCCTGCCCGGCGGCTCCGGCATCGAGTTCGTCGACAAGGTCGTCGGCGGCGCCGTGCCCCGGCAGTTCATCCCCTCCGTGGAGAAGGGCGTGCGCGCCCAGGCCGCCCGCGGCCTCGCCTCCGGCCACCCCCTGGTCGACGTGCGGATCACCCTGCTCGACGGCAAGGCCCACTCGGTGGACTCCTCCGACGCCGCGTTCCAGACCGCCGGCGCGCTCGCCCTGCGCGAGGCCGCGGCCGAGGCCAGGATCCACCTGCTGGAACCGGTCGCCGAGGTGAGCGTCCTCGTCGGCGACGAGTACGTGGGCGCCGTCATGAGCGACCTGTCCGGCCGCCGCGGCCGCGTCCTCGGCACCGAACAGACCAGCGGCGGCCGCACCGTCGTCCGCGCCGAGGTGCCCGAGATCGAGATCGGCCGCTACTCCGTCGACCTGCGCTCCCTCTCCCACGGCACCGCCCGCTTCGACCGCGTCTACGCCCGCCACGAACCCATGCCCCCGCAGGTCGCCGAACGCCTGCGCCAACTCGAGAAGGAAGCCTCGTAGTTGGAGCGCCGCACCGCCAAGTGACCCCGGCCGGGAGGCTTTGCGCCGTGTCGGTGGCCGGCTTTCGGCCGTCCGCCGACACGATGCCACCACCTGCGGATACGCTGATCACCTGATCAACAGGTGTGCGCGGCACAGAAGTCGGGAAGGCCGCAGAAGCGAAGCATGGGCGGCATTGGGGGGCGGGAATGACCGTTGACAGCGGTTACGCGGACTTCTTCGGACCACAGGTGCCGCGCACGGGCGACGAGGGCCAGACGGCGACCTTCGCACTGGCCTCCGCGGCCTACCGCGACAGCCCGATGGAGGAGATCAAGAAAGCCGACAACGACTGGCACCAGTCCGCCGTCAAGGACGGCCGCTCCTGGGCCGCGATCTTCCGGCCCAACCTCGGCGAGGCCTTCTCGGGCGCGGTCGTCGCCCGCATGCTCGGCAGCGGCAGGGCACCGTTGATCCAGTCCTTCGGCACCGAGCCCCAAGTGGTCGTCGAGCACTGCCTGGCCGCCAACCGCATCCGCCGCGAGCGCGACAACCGCCTCACCACGCTCAGCGTCGTGTGCGGACTCCTCTTCCTGCCCGGCTTCCTGATGTGGCTGCTGGTCTTCCAACTGCGCGCCACCATCGACAAACGCGACGACAAGCGCGCCTCCGCACTCGCCACCGCCCTCCTCGTCGGCGTCGGCGCCGTCGCCGTGATCGCCGTGCTCCGCCTGCCCTTCGACGGATTCTGGGCCTGGTACGCCCGCGCCGCCGTGATCATGCCGGTACTCGGCTGGTTCTTCGCCCGCCGGATCTGCGAGTCCACCGCCCGCGACCTGCGCGGACGCTGGGACAGCCTGCTCTCCGGCAGCAGCGTCGGCGCCAAGGTCCCCGAAGCCGTCCCCAGCAGCCCCCGCGAGACCGCCGCCGAGGAACTCCGCCAGTCCCTCGCCCGGCTCAGCGCCGAACAGCAGTCCAACTCCGTCTTCTACGCCGGCCCCAAGGGCGTCCTCGGCATGGGCACCCGCTGGGGCGCCTGGCAGCTCGCCGAGGAACTCGTCCCCGCCGACGCCGACCGCGAGATCCACCCGTTCCGCAGCTGGGACGTCGTGCGCTCCATCCACGACCAGCTGCGCATGCTGGAACGCGGCCCGCTGAACACCGGCGGCTTCCCCGCCCCCTCCATAAAGCACTGGATCGTCAGCCCCGTCGGCGAGAACGCCAAGGCCGTCTCCCGCCCCGAGGGCACCGACGTCGAGGCCTACCAGGTCAAGTCGCACGCCATACAGGACATCTGCAACAAGCAGCAGTTCGGCGCCGGCGACCGCCACTACCTCGGCGTCCAGTGGACCCTCTGGGACGGCCAGCTCGTCATCACCATGCTGATCACCGTCACCGTGCTGCACGCCACCCTGCGCATCGAGGTCACCGGACACGCCCTCGGCCCCGTGAACCCCCTGTTCACCGCCAAGCCGGAAGCCCCCACCAAGCAGGTCACCAAGTCCTTCAAGCCCTGGGAGAGCCGCACGGTCAACCTGCCGCTCGTCACCACCAACGAGGTCGTACGCCTCGCCGTCCGCGCCCCGCTCACCTGGTACCCGCCGCTGCTGAACTGGCTCGGCGGCTCCATCGGCCTCCCCGAGCCCTTCGGCCTGCGCCACGCCTGGGCCGACCAGCCCTGGCGGCACCGCTTCATGGCCGACGACGCCCTGCGCGCCGCCACCCCCGTACTGCGCGTCGTCCACTCGGCGGCCATCAAGGTCCTCGCGGAGAACGGCGTGGACACCGAGAAGTTCGGCACGCGCTCGTCCTTCCTCAGCACCGCCGTCCAGGACGCCTCACCGCGCAAGGCCGACCTCTACGACGCGTGAGAGACGCATGAGAAAGGGGGCCCCTCCGAAGAGGAGCCCCCAGGGCCACGCCGGCCCGCCGCTCAGACGGGCCAGGCGTCCGCCAGCATCTTGCGGGTGTCCGCCAGCAGCTGCGGCAGCACCTTGGTGTGACCGACGACCGGCATGAAATTGGTGTCACCGCCCCACCGCGGCACGATGTGCTGGTGCAGATGGGCGGCGATACCGGCGCCCGCCACCGTCCCCTGGTTCATGCCGATGTTGAAACCGTGCGCACCCGAAGCCACCCGCAGAGCCACCATCGCCTGCTTGGTCAGCGCCGCGAGCTCCACGGTCTCCGCGTCGGTGAGATCGGTGTAGTCGGCGACATGCCGGTAGGGCACCGTCATCAGATGACCGCCGTTGTACGGGTACAGGTTCAGCACCGCGTACACATGCTCACCCCGCCTGACGATCAGCCCGTCCTCGTCCGACTTGGCCGGTATGGAGCAGAAGGGACAGCCGTCGTCGGCCCCGGGACCGGTCGGCTTGTTCTCACCCTGGATGTAGGCCATCCGATGGGGCGTCCACAGGCGCTGGAAGGCATCCTGGGTCCCCACTCCGATCTGCTGTTCCGGCTCACTCGTCATGCCATGCAGCATATGGCTTCGCCCGTTCGGGGCGTGTCGCCGGGGCGACGTCAGGGCCTGCAGCGGCCAAGCTTGGCCGGTGGACGACGACAGCCCCTACACCCGCTGGGAGCAGCGCACCGAGATCCCGCTGTTCCTGGCCTCACTGCTCTTCCTGGCCGCCTATGCCGCTCGCGTTCTCGCGGTCGGCATGCCGTCGTTCTGGAAGGACGTGTGCGCGTACACGATGCTCGCGCTCTGGGTGCTGTTCGCCCTCGACTACGTGATGCGCTGGCGCCTCAGCGGGCAACGCTTCCCCCGCTTCGTCAGAACGCACTTCCTGCACACGGTCGTGGTTCTCCTGCCACTGCTGCGACCCCTGCGGATCGTGCCGCTCTACGACGTCATCCAGCGCCGGCAGGGCGAGCCCCGGCTCTCCCTGCACGCACGCGTGATCTCCTACGCCAGTCTGTCGACGCTGCTCCTCGGCTTCGCCGGCGCCCTCGCCGTCTTCCAGCTGGAACGCGGTGCGCCCGGGACGACCATGAAATCGTTCGGGGACGCGCTGTGGTGGGCCGCCGAGACCCTCAGCACGGTCGGCTACGGCGACATCGTGCCGGTGACCACGGGCGGGCGGGCTATCGCGATGGCGATGATGGCGGGCGGGCTCGCCCTGCTCGGCGCGGTGACGGGATCGTTCTCGTCGTGGCTGCTGCAGATCTTCTCCCGCGAGAGCGACAGGAGGCCCCCGGGGTAAACCCCGGGGGCCTGAAACCCCGCGTGTGCGGGGAGCACGTCGTCATCTGCCATGTACGGCCGATGGCGTCGGGAACACCCCCGCTCACGCGGGGACCACATCACACCTGGACGCGACGCTCCACCACATCGACGAGCTTCGCCAGCGCCTCGTCACGCGGGATGCCGTTCTCCTGCGAGCCGTCGCGGTAGCGGAACGACACCGTGCCCGCGTTCATGTCCTCGTCACCAACGATGATCATGAACGGCGTCTTCTGCTTCTGCGCGTTCCTGATCTTCTTCTGCATCCGGTCGGAGGAGGAGTCCACCTCGACCCGCAGGCCCTTCTTCTTCGCGTCGGCGGCGAACTGCTGGAGGTACTCCACGTGCGCGTCGCCGATCGGGATGCCGATCGCCTGGACGGGCGCCAGCCACGCCGGGAAGGCGCCCGCGTAGTGCTCCAGCAGGACCGCGAAGAACCGCTCGATGGAGCCGAACAGCGCGCGGTGGATCATGACCGGACGCTGCTTGGTGCCGTCGGCGGAGGTGTACTCCAGGTCGAAGCGCTCGGGCAGGTTGAAGTCGAGCTGCACGGTCGACATCTGCCAGGTGCGGCCGATGGCGTCGCGAGCCTGCACGGAGATCTTCGGACCGTAGAAGGCGGCGCCGCCCGGGTCCGGGACCAGCGGGAGGCCCTGCTTCTCGGCGACCTGGCGCAGCGTCTCGGTGGCCTCCTCCCAGATCTCGTCCGAGCCGACGAACTTCTCCGGGTCCTTGGTGGACAGCTCCAGGTAGAAGTCGGTGAGGCCGTAGTCGCGCAGCAGGTTCAGGACGAAGGTGAGCGTCTTGTCGAGCTCGTCCGCCATCTGCTCCTTGGTGCAGTAGATGTGCGCGTCGTCCTGCGTGAAGCCCCGCGCGCGGGTCAGGCCGTGCACGACGCCCGACTTCTCGTAGCGGTACACCGTGCCGAACTCGAACAGCCGCAGCGGCAGTTCACGGTACGACCGGCCGCGCGCGTCGAAGATCAGGTTGTGCATCGGGCAGTTCATGGGCTTGAGGTAGTAGTCCACGCCCTCGTCGAGCTGCATGGGCGGGTACATGCCCTCGGCATACCAGTCGAGGTGCCCGGACGTCTCGAAGAGCTTCCCCTTCGTGGCGTGCGGGGTGTAGACGAACTCGTAGCCCTCCTCCTCGTGCCGGCGGCGCGAGTAGTCCTCCATCACCCGGCGGACGATGCCGCCCTTGGGGTGGAAGACGGCGAGGCCGGAGCCGATCTGCTCCGGGATGGAGAACAGGTCCAGCTCGTTGCCCAGCTTGCGGTGGTCGCGCTTCTCGGCCTCGGCGAGGAAGTCGAGGTACGCCTTCAGCTCGTCCTTGGACGGCCAGGCGGTGCCGTAGATGCGCTGGAGCATGGGGTTCTTCTCGCTGCCGCGCCAGTAGGCGGCCGCGTTGCGCATCAGCTTGAACGCCGGGATGAGGCGGGTGGAGGGCAGGTGGGGACCGCGGCAGAGGTCTCGCCAGCACAGCTCGCCGGTCTTGGCGTCCAGGTTGTCGTAGATCGTCAGCTCGCCGGCGCCGACCTCGACGTCCGCGCCGTCGTCGCTCGAGGCGGAGCCCTTGAGGCCGATCAGCTCCAGCTTGTAGGGCTCGTCCGCGAGCTCCTCGCGGGCGGCCTCGTCGGTGACGACACGGCGGGCGAACTTCTGCCCGCGCTTCTGGATCTCCTGCATCTTCTTCTCGATGGCCTTGAGATCCTCGGGCGTGAACGGCTTCTCGACGTCGAAGTCGTAGTAGAAGCCGTCCTTGACCGGCGGGCCGATGCCCAGCTTGGCCTCGGGGAACAGCTGCTGCACGGCCTGGGCCAGCACATGCGCGGTGGAGTGGCGCAGGATGCCGAGGCCGTCCTCGGAGGTGATCTCGACGCCCTCGACGGTCTCGCCGTCGAGCAGCACGTAGGTGAGGTCCTTCAGCTCACCGCCCACCCGCGCGGCGATGATCGAGCGCTCGCCGGCGAAGAGGTCGGCCGCCGTAGTGCCCGTCGTCACCGTGCGCTCTTCCCGCTCGGAATCGCGTTGGATGATCACACGGACGTCTGACACCGGTCTCTCCTGACTGAAGGGGGGCGCGGCGCCATACCGGAGCGCACGCATTGACTCTGGATCGTACCGACCCGGCCCCCCTCTCCGCGAAATCAATCCCCGCCGCAGGCCTCCTCGAAGAAGTCGAGGTTCTCCTGGAGGGACTTCATCAGCCGGTCCCGCTCCGCCTCGTCGACCTGTACGGGGGTCACGCCGCAGGCGCCGGTGAGCCGCCGGAAGCCGCCCCGGCTCTCCAGGCGGCCCTGCACGCGCACGGGCAGTCCGACGAGGTGGGCCTGGCCGGCTATGCGGTAGTCCTCCTCGTCGAGGACGACCCGGACATGCGGGATCTCGGCGCCCGCGAGCACGCGCAGCCGGACGCTGCCCTCGCCGCGCGGTCCGGACCTGCGCATCCTTACCACGGCGCCGGTGAGGCGCACGGGCACGGAGGGTTCGCCGCGCAGATAGCGGGCGCCCGCCTCGCGCAGTACGGCCAGGTCGCCGGGCGAGAACTCCACGGGCTCGGCACCGCAGCCGTCGGGCACTCCGGCGGCGGGTGCCCAGTCGACGGCGATCCGGGCGCCCTCGCTGCCGCGGACGAGGTTGATCAGCGCTTCGGTGAGTTCGCGGCTCACGCCCGCCTCGATCGCGCCGTCGAAGGCGTCCATGCCGCCGGTGGCGCGCTGGTAGTCGATGGCCTCGCGGGCGGCGTACAGCGCCTGGTGCAGGCGTACGGCGAGGGGGCGGCAGCCGGTGACGGGCACGAAGGCGGTGAGGCTGTCGCCGCCGCCGGCTGGTCCGACGAGGACGGTCTCCAGCAGGGCGGCGGCGGGTCTGCGGTGGCGGGCGCCGTGGTACCCGGCGCGGGCCCGGGTGGCGAGGGCCCCGGCGAGCAGCGTCTGGCGGGCTGCGGCGCGCAGCTGTTCCTCGACGGTCCAGGGGGCGGCTCCGGCGGGCCCCGCGGGGATGTCGCGCGACCAGCGGATCTCGTCGCTGGGCACGCTGAGGCTGACGAGCACCTCGCGGGCGGAGGGCGTGGCGCTGCGGGCGAGGGCGTCGAGGGCCTCGCCGAGCAGGTCGTCGCTGTCGGGGAAGGCGCGGCTCTCGGGCACGAGCAGGCTGGTGCCCGCGGCGGCCGGTCCGGGCGGGGTCCAGCGGCCGTAGCGGCCGGGGGCGCCGCCGCGCCGCTGCCAGCCGTGCCGGTGCAGCAGGGCGCCGAGCACGGCGGGGTCGACGTCGCCGGGCTCGGGGGGACGGTTCCACGGGGTGTCCTCGGGATGGGGGCGCACCGGCCTGAGGGGTTCGTCGTAGGGGCGGTGGGTCATGGTCTGCCTCCCGTCCCGACCCGCGTCATGATCTCGCACAGGGCCCGGTCGTCGAAGATCCGTGCGGTCGGGATGCGCACGGTGGTGCGGTGCCGGCCGGTGACGGCGTGGCCGGCGAGGTTGACCCAGTAGCAGCAGTGCCGCAGGTCGAGACGGTCGTGGCCGGCGCGCAGCCAGTCGTCCTGGGAGCGCGGCACGAGCATCACGACGAGGATCTTGTGGACCGAGACCGGGGTGCGGGCGAGCTTCCTGAGGTGCTCGTTGTCGAGGGTGAAGGAGAAGGAGGGGCCGGGAGGGCTGGGCGGGATCTGGTAGGTCGCCTTGAGCTGGACCTTGATGGTGACCTCGTCGTCGACGGTGTGGCCGGGCGCGCTGTGGCTGACGTGCCAGTCGATGCCGTTGTCCGGGAAGGGCTGGGACAGCGAGCAGCCGGCCGCGGCCGCGACGGCGTGCAGATATCCCACCTGCAAGGTCTCCATGCAGGCGGTGGTGGCGAGTGTGCCGCGGTGAGCGCCCGTGCGCTCGGGCAGCAGCCCGCCCCGCTCGGGCTGCGCTATCACCATGTCCAACAGCCTTCCAGGCAGGTGCTTTTCCCGTGCCGGGCCGCTGAACTGCAAAGACCCGTACTCCTGTTGTCTCCTGGCGGCGTAGTGCGCAAACAGCCCGGGTATCACCAAACAGGCAGAAGACGGTACGTCAGCTGCCGTGGGTGAACGAGGAGTTGTGGGGCCATGAAAACCTGGTACGAGGGGCCGCTGGCGGCATTCGACACGGAGACTACGGGTGTGGACGTCGAGACCGACCGGATCGTGTCGGCCGCCCTCGTCGTCCAGGACGCGCCGGGCAGCCGGCCGAGGGTGATCCGGTGGCTGGTGAATCCGGGTGTGCCGGTGCCGGAGGCGGCGACCGCGGTGCACGGACTGACGGAGGATCACCTGGTGCGCAACGGCCGCTGGCCCGCGCCGGTGATGCACGAGATAGCCGCCGGGCTGCACGATCAGGCGGTGGTGGGGCGCCCGCTGGTGGTGATGAACGCGCCGTTCGATCTGACGCTGCTGGACCGTGAGCTGCGCAGGCACCGGGCGTCGTCGCTGGGCCGCTGGTTCGAGTCGGCGCCGCTGCTGGTGCTGGACCCGAGGGTGCTGGACAAGCATCTGGACCGCTATCGCAAGGGCCGGCGCACGCTGACCGATCTGTGCGCGCACTACGAGGTGGCGCTGGACGAGGCGCACGACGCGGCCGCGGACGCGCTGGCCGCGCTGGAGGTGGTGCGTGCGGTGGGGCGCAGGTTCGCGGCGCGGCTGGAGCGTCTCTCCCCCGCGGAGTTGCACACGCTCCAGGCGGTGTGGCACGCGGCACAGGCGCGTGGGCTGCAGGCGTGGTTCGCGCGCAGCGGCAGTGAGGAGCAGGTGGATCCGGCGTGGCCGTTGCGTCCGGAGATGCGCGCGGCGGCCTGAAGGGTGCGTCCTGAGATGCGTGCGGCGGGCTGAACGGCGGAGGTACGCGAAAGGCCGGTCCGCGCTGGCGGACCGGCCTTTTCCCGGTGGGCGATACTGGGTTCGAACCAGTGACCTCTTCGGTGTGAACGAAGCGCTCTCCCACTGAGCTAATCGCCCGGGAACGCACTGAACAATACAGGTTCCAGCGCGTCTCCTTCAAACCGCTTCGAGGTAGGCCCGCAGTCCGCGTCGGCCGGAGCGCATCATCAGGGCGTGGTTGACGCGGAAGAAGGGCCGTCCCGGCACGGCGAGTCTGCGCAGCATCGGCTTGGTGACCTCGACCTCCTGGTCGTAGCGGGCGAGGGTGCCGGTGCCGCGGGGGCTGATCGTCCAGCGGGCCCAGCCCTCCAGGTCGCCGGTCATGGCGATCTCCAGCACTCCGGCGGCCGGGTCGCGGCGCACCTCGCGCGCGGTGAAGGTGAGGTCGTAGGGCAGCAGGGAGCGGGCGCGGATCACGCCGGTCACCTCGTCCAGGCGTTCGACCGCGCGGACCTGGGGCCACCAGCGGGGATAGTCGTCGGCGCGTTCCAGTGCCGCGTACACGGCGGCCGGGGGCGCGGGCAGGGACCACAGACTCAGGAAGCGGTACCGGTTCCAGTCCATGGGAGCAGTCTGCCGGTCGGCGGGCGCGGTTCTGAGTACGTTCTCTGAGTACGCGTGCTCATGCCGTGCGCGGTGACGCGGACCACACTGCCCGGTATGACGCACCTTCCGCCGCCGTCCGAGGAGTTGCGGCTCCTGGACGCCGAGTTGTTCCGGCTGGACGCCCGCCGCTCCCAGTTGCTGGCCCGCCGTGCCTGGCTGGTCTCCCAGCTGACGCCCGTACGCCCGCTGCCCGGCGTCGCGCCGCCGCGCCCGGAGACCTCCGCGCCGGGGGTGCAGAACGTGCTGCTGGTGCTGGGTGGTGTGCTGCTGACCATCGCCGCGACCGCGTTCACGGTGGTGAGCTGGGGGCATCTCGGGATCGGCGGGCGCGCGCTGGTGCTGGGTGTGCTGACGGCGGCCGCGCTGGCGGCGCCGCTGCCGCTGCTGCGGCGTGCTCTGGGCGCCACGGCGGAGTCGGTGGCGGGCCTGGGCCTTGCGCTGACGGTCCTGGACGCGTACGCGCTGCACCGCGTGGCGCTGGCGGACCGGGACGGCACGGGATACGCGGCGGTGGCGTCGGCGGTCCTGGCGGTGGTCTGGGCGGGGTACGGCCTGGGGGTCGCCCGCCGGTCCGGCCCGGCGCTGCGGCTGCCGGTCCCGGCCGCGCTGGCGGTGGCTCAACTCCCGCTGCTGCTGGGCGCGGTGGCGCTGGACATGGGTCCGTACGGCATCTCGGCGGCCCTGCTGGTGACGGCGGCCTGCGACACGCTGCCGGCGCTGCGCCTGGGGGCCGGAGCCGTGCGGCAGGTTGCGGCGGCCGGTGCGTTCGGGATGGGTGCCTGGGGTGTTCTGGGGGCTGGCTGGCTGTCGCTGACGGCGTCCGGTCCGGATGCCGCCGCGCGGGCGTCGGGCCTTCTCCTTCTTGCCGCGCTGATCGCGCTGGGCGCGGCCTGGCGGGCCCCGCTGCGGGCTGTGGCGCTGGGTACGGCCGTGGCGGCGGGTCTGCTGACGGTGGCCGCGCTGGGCGCTGTGCCGCGTGCGGTGCTGCCGGGCATGTGGACGGTGCCGGCCCATCTCGCCCTGGGTGTCGCCCTGTTGGCGGTCGTGCGAGTCTCCCGTGCGCCGCGGGCGGTGCGTGACGGCGCGCTCTGGGCGTCGGGGTCCGTGCAGGCGCTGGCGCTGGTGTGGACGCTGCCCGCCGTGGTGTTGGCGGCGCTGGGCCCGGTGAGCTGGGTGACGCGGGTGTGGTCCGGGGTGCCCGGGGACGCGCGCTCGGCGGTGGCGGGTACGGTGCCGTGGCCGCCGGACTCCGCCCTGGTCCCGGTGGTGCTGGGCGTGGTCGCCGGGGTGCTGGCCCTCGCCGTCAAGGACGGTGTGTGGCGGCCGAGGGCGCTCGACGCGACCCTCGGTCTGGGCTGGGCGGCGGCGCTGGTGCTGCCCGCGACGCTGCAACTGCCGTATGCCGCGGGCCTGGTGCTGCTCGGGCTGCTCACGGCCGGGCTGATGTTCCCGCGCCGCCTGGTGCCGACGATCCTGGCCCTGGTCACCTCGATGGACCTGGCGCTGCTGTCGCTGGCCTCCGAGGCGGCCACGCTGACGGTGCTGGCCCTGCTGACCGCGGGCTGCGCGGCACTGGCCCGGCGACTGCTGCCCGCGGTGGCGGCGACGGTGTACGCGACCGCGCTGGCCTGCGCGGTGGGCGCCTCACTGGGCTGGGCTCCGGAGCACACGGCCCTGCTGGTGCTGGCGGTGCCCGCGGCGGCGGCCCTGTACGCGCCGCGCGCCGAGGGCGCGGCCCGTGTCGCGGTGGAGGTGACCGGTGCCGCGTCCGGCCTGGTCGCCGTCGGCCTGGCACTGGCGGACCCCGCGATGCTGTCGCTGGTACTTGCTTTTGCCGGTGTCATCACCGCGGGCACGGCCGTACGTCCGGAGCGGCGCGAGGCGGGCTACGCGGCCATGGCCCTGTTCGTGCTGGCCTCCTGGGTGCGGCTGGCTGCCTGGGAGGTCACCGACCCGGAGGCGTACACGCTGCCGGTGACGATCCCCGCCCTGCTGGTCGGGCACCTGCGCCGGCGCCGGGACCCCGAGGTCTCCTCCTGGACGGCGTACGGCCCGGGCCTCACCGTCACTCTGCTGCCGAGTCTGGTGGCCGCGTGGGCCGATCCGCACTGGGAGCGACCTCTGTTGCTGGGCCTGGGCGCCCTGGCCGTGACGCTGCTGGGCGCCGGCCACAACCTCCAGGCCCCGCTGCTCCTCGGCGGCGCGGTCCTCGCCCTGGACGCCCTCCACGAGTTGTCCCCCTATCTCGTCCAGCTCGCCGACACCCTCCCGCGCTGGGCCCCGCCCGCCCTCGCCGGCCTCCTCCTGCTCACCCTGGGCGCCACCTACGAACAGCGCCTCCGCAACCTCAACGCCCTCCGCAACCGCCTCCAGAGCATGCAGTAGCCCCACGACCTTCGGGTCCGTGACGATCCCTGCCTCGATGCGGTTGTACGCGTCCGTCCACCACTCCGTCAGATCGGCCTGGCCGAAGCCGAGTCACTCCTCGGTGAAGAAGGCCTCGCCGTTCTGACGGAGGTACAGGTCGTAGAGGTACGTGATCGCGTGGTACAGGACGGAGTACAGGACCTTGAAATACTCGTCCCGGGTCCAGCCCGACTCCGGTGTCACGTGCGCCTTCTGATAGACCTTCGGGATGCCGCGCTTGTCGTACTTCCCAAGAAATCCGTCGGCTTTCTCCAAAACGTCCGGGGGATTTCCGCCGTCGGCCCGGGTCAGGAACTTCTCCCGGTAACAGAGGTAGTCCTGGAAGTCCGGCTCGGCCTTGATCTCCGGGTACTTCTTCTCGAAGAGTCTGATGGATTCGTTGATCCCTTGGCCCGTTCCTCGGCACCTCACCAGGAGTAACGGATCGTCACCGAGCCGTCCGCGGGGGCTTCGTCGTGGGGGTGTCGTTCGGGTGCGGGCTGTGTGTGGTTGTTCGCGCAGTTCCCCGCGCCCTTTGGGGAGGGGGTGGCTTGCGTGTGAGTTCCCTGCGGGTCTCGTGGGGTTGTTCGCGCAGTTCTCCGCCCCCTCAAGGGGGGCCCACCCCGGTCTTTCGGGAAGTCTGGGGCGGTGCATCCCGGTCGGAGGAACCGGGCCGGGCGCTCATCCCGCCCGCGAGAGGCCGGAGTGGCCTACATGCCGCCCGCAGGGGCCTGGGGCAGCCCCATCGCTGCTGTGCGGACCGAGAGCGGCCCGTACCGCGACCGGGAAGCCGGAAGAACCCGGGGCGTCACGCGCCGCAGCCGGAGGGCAGGGGCGGTCGTGGCTGCCGCGGGAACGGTCGAGGCGGGGGCGGGACTCCCCCGTGGATCGCCGCAACCCTCCAGGCGCACGGCGTTCTGTCGAGGCAGGTCGCCGGGCCAGGCACGTCGAGGCTCTCCGGGGCGCCGGGAACGACATCGGCCCGTCTGCCGAAGCAGACGGGCCGATGTTCCGGGTGGGCGATACTGGGTTCGAACCAGTGACCTCTTCGGTGTGAACGAAGCGCTCTCCCACTGAGCTAATCGCCCGGGCGCAGGAAGAACATTACCCCATGTCAGGGGGTGGCTGTGACCAGCCGGAGGCGGTCCCGCGCCCGCCGGGGATCACTGGTCCTTGATCTTCCAGGGCATGACGATGCCGAACTTCCACAGGTAGAAGCCGACGAGGGCGATCACGATCACCAGGCCGATGGACGTGATGATGATGTTGCGGCGGCGGACCTTGGGGTCGAGGGCGCGCTGGGCCGCTTCGGTCACCTTGCGCTTGGTCCAGCGGAGCACCAGCTGGGCCCAGACGAACTCGGTCGCCCAGATCGCCATACCGCCGAAGATCACCACCCAGCCGGGACCCGGCAGCGGCAGCATGATGATGCCGGCCCCGACGACCGCCAGACCGACGATGAAGACGCCGACCTGCCAGCTCACGTGCAGCGCACGGCGCGCCTTGATGAACGCCGGCGCCCTCGATCCGAGCGCGCGCTCACCGTGTGCCCCGTCCGTCTTCGCGCCGTCCGTCGCCATGGCCACTGCCTCGCCCGGCTTGTCACTCCCCGTATTCATACAGCCAAACCCTACCGGACCGAATCCGGTCACCGTAATGGTCGTACCCGCTGATGCCACCCTCGGCCGGAAGAGTTACGTAAAGACATGCAAAACACGCAGAGGGGTTTACAACGGCACCGTAGGTGGCATGTCGATTTCGCCGACGTGCGAATCCCCGAGCGCACACTGAGCGAAAGGCCCTGGCGCTTATGAACACCACGGTCAGCTGCGAGCTGCACCTGCGCCTCGTTGTGTCGAGCGAGTCCTCCCTGCCTGTCCCCGCAGGCCTGCGGTACGACACGGCCGACCCCTACGCCGTGCACGCCACCTTCCACACCGGAGCCGAGGAGACCGTCGAGTGGGTGTTCGCCCGCGACCTCCTCGCCGAGGGCCTGCACCGGCCCACGGGAACCGGCGACGTCCGAGTCTGGCCGTCGCGCAGTCATGGTCAGGGCGTCGTGTGCATCGCCCTGAGCTCTCCGGAGGGCGAGGCGCTGCTCGAGGCCCCGGCGCGGGCCCTGGAGTCCTTCCTGAAGCGAACGGATGCGGCCGTGCCGCCCGGCACGGAACATCGGCACTTCGATCTGGATCAGGAGTTGTCACACATCCTGGCGGAGAGCTGAGCGAGCACCTCACAGACCGCCCGGCGCCGTCCACTCGGGGAGACGGCTCGGGCCAGGACAACCGCATACGGCACACACCGGCGTCGTCGCCGCGGAACCACCGCGGGGACGGCGCCGGTCCTGCTTTCCCACGGCCCGTCGCCGGAGCCGTGCCGGGGTTCCGGGAACGACCGAGGGGCGTCACGCGTTGTAAGGACATCGCGAGCGGGGGCGGTGCCCCTTTCGATGCGGCCGGGAGCCACTACCATCGGCCAGCATCGGCGGGCGCCCGCCCGACCCCAGGCCAGGGAGAGCGAAACGTGCTGATCACCCACGACACCCGGTGCGCCCTCGACACTGTGGTGGATCTGGTGAACACCGCACCGGAGGACGAGTCGACCCCCGAGGGGCTCTCCGACGTGGCGGCCCTCGAGGATTTCGTGCGCGGCCACAAGGTCAGTGACATCGGGACGCTCTCCGCCTTCGACCTCGCCGCCGTACGCAAGATCCGCGGGCGGTTCGCGTCGATCTTCTCGGCTCCCGACGCCCGCTCGGCCGCCGTACTGATCAACGAGCTGGTCGCCGCCGCGGGCACCACGCCCCGGCTGACCGACCACGACGGCTATGACTGGCATGTGCACTACTTCGCCCCCGGCGCCTCCCTCTCCGATCATCTCGCCGCCGACTGCGGCATGGCACTGGCCTTCTTCGTCGTGGCCGGGGAGCAGGAGCGGCTGCGGCGCTGCGAGGCCCCGGACTGCCGGCGTGCCTTCGTGGATCTCTCCCGCAACCGCTCGCGGCGCTACTGCGACAGCCGCACCTGCGGCAACCGCCTGCACGTGGCCGCCTACCGGGCCCGCCGCAAGGAGGCCGCGGGCTGAGCCCGTCGCTTTTCGGACACGGACCGTACGTCGTCCCGAGGGCTGCCGGTCCCGTCCCGGAGGTTTCCGGGTCGGCTGCACGGCCAGCGGAGGGTGACGCGGTCCCCGGCGGGTGGCGCCGGGGAGCGCGGGTACGGATCACAGCAGCAGCAGGTCGTGCAGCGCGGCCATGAGCAGAAGGCTCCCGATCACCGCAAGGAAGATCATCAGCGGTGGCTGGGAAAGGGCGAAGAGGCATCCGCGGGGCTCATCCTTCGGCGGCGCGGCATCGCTCTGTGTCGTGTCCAGCATCTCGCGGGTGATGATGACGCAAACGGCACCCTTGACACGCTCAACACGCCCGGATCAGGCGGTAGTTCGCCGGAAACTGTGACGAAGGCCGGTGGCTTGGGATAGGCCCCCCTCCGCGGGCAGCGGGCGCGGTGGCGGTCCGGTGGTGTGCCGGGCTCACCCGGCGGTCATATGCCGTGCTTCTTCAGGATCGCCTCGATGTCGCTGAAGTCCTCCCCGTCACCGCGGGGCGCGCTCCGCGGCTTCGACGCGCCGCGTGTGCTCGGGCCGAGAGAGGGGGCGGCGGCCTGCGGGGCGACGGCGTCGCGCTGTGCGGCGGCGGCCGCCCGGCGCTCCTTACGGGTGCCGCCGCGGCGGCGCTCGACCGCCCGGGTCGTCGCGAACAGCGCCCAGGCCAGGCCGAGCACGCCGAAGCCGGCCCACGCCGTGGGACTGAAGGCCGTGTCGGCGAGCCAGTCGATCACGCCCGTCATCACCAGGCCGAGCGGCACGAGGGAGTAGGCCGCGATCCTGGCCGCCGTCAGGAAGCGCTTGCGGTACGCGTTGACCGCGGCGATTCCGAGCCCGGCCACGGCGACGGCGGAACACACCGTCTCGGCAATCATCCGGTCCTCCAGGCACACTCGGTCGGACATAGTGGTTCGTCCCCTCCATCGTGCACCTGTCGGACCCCGCCCGGCCATGGTCCAGCGGGACATCAGGGACATCTCCGGGTCGCCTCCTCCCCGAGTCGGGGTCGGCTCCGGGTCACGCCACCGGGGACGGCGGCCGTACCGTTCATGGCCTGGGCGACGACCGCGTCGGGCCCGCGCCCACCGGATTGGGCCGTCCCGACCTGGGCTGGAAGACTGTGCCCATGAGCGACACCTCCCCCGCCCCCGCGCGCCCCACGGCCCCCGTTCTCGACGTCTGGTGCGACCTGCAGTGCCCCGACTGCCGTACCGCCCTGGACGACCTCCGCGCCCTGCGGGCCCGCTACGGCGACCGGCTGGAGGTGCGGCTGCGGCACTTCCCGCTGGAGAAGAACAAGCACGCCTTCGCCGCCGCGCAGGCCGCCGAGGAGGCGGTCGAGCAGGGGCAGGGCTGGGCGTACGTCGAGGCGGTGCTGGGCCGCGTGGAGGAGCTGGCGAGCCGCGGGGAGGCCTTCCTCGTCGACGTAGCACGTGAACTCGGCCTGGACGCCGAGGAGTTCGACACGGCGCTGATCGACGGCCGGCATATCCTGATCGTCGACGCCGACCAGGCCGAGGGCAAGGCGATCGGCGTGACCGGCACGCCGACCTATGTCATCGACGGCGAGCGTCTCGACGGCGGCAAGAGCCAGGAGGGTCTGCGCGAGCGCGTCGAGGAGATCGCGGACCGGCTCCTCGCCGGACAGGGCTGAGCGCAGGGCGGGCCCACTCGCCCTGCACGACCACGAGCCGCCCGCGCCCACCCCGGCGCGGTCAGAGCAGCTGCTTGTACATCGAGTAGCCCACCGGCCGGTAGCCCAGGGACTCGTAGAGCCGCTCCGCCGGGGTGTTGCCCACGAAGACGTTGAGCCCGATGGTCCGCCGGCCCGCGGCGACGGCCTGGGACTCGGCGAGCAGCATCAGGGAACGACCGTGGCCCCGGCCCCGGAAGCGGGCGTCTGTCTCGACGTCGTAGACGTACGCGCGCCCCGGGGCGAGGGCGAGCCACAGCGTGCCGACGCGCGCGCCCTCGTGCTCCAGGACGCTCAGCAGCACGTCGGGGGTGTCCAGCCCCTGCGGGAGCAGGGCCTCGTTGTCGCTGCGCGCCTTCTCCCGGGCCTCGTTCTCGGGGACGCCGCGGTCGATCCAGTTGAGGGCGTAGTCGGCCATGCCCTTGTCGTTCCAGGGGCCGAACTCGGCCGGGGTCATCGGACGGGCCCGGCTGCCCTCGGGCAGGGCGGGCGGGATCGTGCCGAGTCGCTTCTCCATGCCCCGGTTGCGCTGGACGTAGCCGAGGGCGGTGACGAGCCGCAGGGCGGGTCCGGCGTCGGCGGGGACAGTGACCTCGATGCGGGCGCAGCCCCAGGCGCGGGCCACCTCCTCGGCGGCGAGTGCGGCGACCGTGCCGCGGCCGCGCCGGCGGTCGGGCTCCTCGACGCGCAGGTCGCGGATCTGGGCGACGGACGGCCCGAACACGGGATGCGTGGCCAGGTGCACCGCGCCGACGGGACGGCTGTTCACGCACACCGAGAAGTGGCGCGACAGCGCCCCGTCGGCGGCGCGCTGAAGCGGCTCGGTCGGCCGCAGGGTCGTGGTCATCAACGGAGTTCTACCCGCCGAAGGGGCCTTGCGGCAGCCCGAATACGCGTCCAGGGCCCTGGGTCCTGTCGTCGAACTCCCGTCGTCGCCCGGAGGGCGGCCCTGCGGCGTCAGGTGCGTGCTCTGGGGGTTCCCCTCTGGGGGAGTGCCGGGTGCAAGCCCTCGTACCGGACGTACTCGGGCTTGTGCCCGGTGCGGCGAGCGGGGGCACCTCCCACGAAGTGGGGGAGGTGCATGGCGTCGCGGGGCAGGCGGGAGTCTGACGACAGGGCCTAGGGGTCGAGGTCGTCGCCGGCGCGCTCGTCGAAGACCTGCATCGCCTTTGCCGTCACCGGCCCCGGCGTGCCCGGCAGTTGGCGGGTGTCGATCCGGTGGACGGCCTGGATGTCGCGCAGCGTGGAGGTGAGGAACACCTCGTCGGCGCGCTCGAGGACGTCCAGCGGGAGGTCGGTCTCCCTGGCGCCGGTCCACTCCACGGCGAGAGCCCGGGTGATGCCGGCCAGGCAGCCGGAGGCCACCGGCGGGGTGTGGATCTCACCGTCCAGGACGACGAAGACGTTGGAGCCGGTGCCCTCGCAGAGCTGTCCGACCGTGTTGGCGAACAGCGCCTCGGAGGCGCCGTGCTGATGGGCGCGCGAGAGAGCCACGACGTTCTCGGCGTACGACGTGGTCTTCAGACCGGTCAGGGCGCCGCGCTCGTTGCGGGTCCAGGGGACGGTGATGACGGCGGTGGAGTCGGGGCGGCGGCCGGTCTCGCCGAGGGCGACGACGAGGGTCGGGCCGTGCTCGCCGCGGTCGGAGCCGAGGGGGCCGTGGCCGCCGGTGTAGGTGATGCGCAGCCGGCCGAGCGGCATCGGGTTGGCCTCGATGACGGCCGCGCAGGCGCGGCGGACCTCGTCGAGGTCGGGGTCGGGCAGGCCGAGGCCGCGGGCGGAGCGGGTCAGCCGGTCCAGGTGCCGGGTGAGGGCGAAGGGCCTGCCGTCCACCGCTTTCAAGGTCTCGAAGACGCCGTCGCCCACGGTCAGGCCGTGGTCGAAGACGGAGACGCGGGCGGACTCGGTGTCCTGGAGCCCGCCGTCGAGCCAGATCTTCACTTTCTAGAGCCCCTCTCCACTCACCTCGTACGCTCCCGACGCTACCGCGAGCAGGCGGGACGCCTTCAGCTCGGTCTCGCGCCACTCCCCCTCGGGGTCCGAGCCCCAGGTGATGCCGGCGCCGGTGCCGAAGCGCAGCACGCCCTCGGCGCGGTCGATCCAGAAGGTGCGTATGCCGACGGCCAGCTCGGCGGTGCCGCGGTCGGCGTCGACCCAGCCCACGGCTCCGCAGTACGGTCCGCGCGGCGCGGTCTCCAGCGCCTCGATGATCCGCAGGGCGCTCGACTTGGGGGCGCCGGTGACCGAGCCGGGCGGGAAGGCGGCGTCGAGCAGTTCGGGCCAGCCGGCGTCGTCGCGCAGTGCGCCGCGGACGGTCGAGACGAGGTGGACCAGGCCCGGGTGCTTCTCGACGGCGCACAGGTCGGGGACGGTCACGGTGCCGGTGGCGCAGACCCGGCCGATGTCGTTGCGGACCAGGTCCACGATCATCACGTTCTCGGCGTAGTCCTTGTCCAGGAGGTCCGCCTCGGTGCGGCCGGTGCCCTTGATGGGGCCCGACTCGACGACCCGTCCGGCGCGTCGCAGGAACAGTTCGGGGGACGCGGTGGCGATCTCCACGCCGTGCTCCGGCAACCGGATCGTTCCGGCGTACGGCGCGGGATTGCCGCGGGCCAGCAGCGCGGTGAGCGCGTCCACGTCGGCGTCGGGGGCGACGGGCGCGGACAGCACTCGGCAGAGGTTGGCCTGGTAGACCTCGCCGGCCGCGATGTGCTCGCGGATGCGGCGCACACCCGCGGTGTAGGCGGCGCGGTCGAGCGACGAGGTCCACTCGTCGGGCGTCGGGCCGCGCCAGGCGTCCGGGACGGGCGCGGGCACCGGCTGCTCGCGGACGTCCGCGAAGCGGGCACAGGTCAGACGGCCCTCGAAGTCGGCGCAGACGGCCCAGAAGCCGGTGGAGTCGAGGGCCGCGGGGTCGTCGGTGACGTCGAGAAGGCCGGTGGCGACGCGGTCGCCGAAGCGGGCCAGAGGAACTAGGTCGAGCACGTTGTCGAGTCTATGGCGGGTGTCCCGCGGGTGACCTGGGCATGTCGTCGTGGGAGCCCGGCCGGGTCACCGACCAGGTGGGGCGCAGCACGCTGCACAAACGCGTTTTTGTGCTGGCCCAGGAATCCGCTAGAGTTCAACACGTCGCCGGGACGCGCAAGCCGACCGGAAACGACAAGCGGACGTAGCTCAGTTGGTAGAGCGCAACCTTGCCAAGGTTGAGGTCGCGAGTTCGAGCCTCGTCGTCCGCTCGAAGGAAGAGGGGGGTTTCCCGATCCCCTACACTCCTGGTGGAGTGGCCGAGAGGCGAGGCAACGGCCTGCAAAGCCGTCTACACGGGTTCAAATCCCGTCTCCACCTCCAAGGACGATTAGCTCAGCGGGAGAGCGCTTCCCTGACACGGAAGAGGTCACTGGTTCAATCCCAGTATCGTCCACTGGTCCGCAAGGACCTGATCCGCGAGGATCCCCGCGCGATTAGCTCAGCGGGAGAGCGCTTCCCTGACACGGAAGAGGTCACTGGTTCAATCCCAGTATCGCGCACGTAGTGCCCCTGACCTGCGGGTTCAGGGTCCCGAGGACGATTAGCTCAGCGGGAGAGCGCTTCCCTGACACGGAAGAGGTCACTGGTTCAATCCCAGTATCGTCCACACGCCGAAAGCCCCCGGTCCTCGACCGGGGGCTTCTTCGTGTGCGGTGCGGCTCGGCGGATCAGCTGGAGAAGAGCATGCGGCCGAAGCTCTTGTGCCGGTGGTGACCGCCGTGGTGCCCGCCGTGCGGGGCTCCCCAGGCGGGGGCGGGCGGGACGGGCGCGGCCGGGTAGGCGGCCGGGGCCGGGGGCACGGGCGGGGCGGGCTGCGACCACTGGGACTCCAGACGGGTCAGCGCCTCCAGCTCGCCGTAGTCGAGGAAGATGCCCCGGCAGTTGGAGCACTGCTCGATCTGGACGCCGTTGCGGTTGTACGTGTGCATCGCGCCGTGGCACTTCGGACACTGCATGATCGGCTCAACTCCTCGCCGTTCGGTCCTGCTTCGGGTGTCTCCAGGACAGACTCCGTCGCCTCGCGCCCGGTTGCACGCTACTTCGCGAAACTCGTCGTCAACTGCGGTGATACGGGACACATGCGCGCACAGGCGTCGATCAGCGCCTGTTCCACCTCGTCGAGCGCGCGGTCCGCGGCGACGGCCTTGGTGATCGCCAGGGCCGCCGTCTGGGCCGTCAGGGCGCGGGCGGGGACGTCCAGGGCGGACCAGGGGTCGCCGTCCGGGGGCACGGCCGGGCCGTCCGCGCCGCGGTAGGCGTCCAGGAAGCGGGTCCACTCCCCGGGCGGGAGGAGGCCGCAGGCGTACCAGGCAGCCGGGCGGGCCAGGTCCCAGGCGGGGACGCCGGTGCCGAGGTCGTCGACGTCGATCAGCCGCCAGGTCCCGTCGGGCGCGGGGTGCCGGACCAGTTGTCCGAGGTGCAGGTCGCCGTGGCACACGGTCGTGGTGTCCGGCATCGGCCGCTCGTCGCGGGCCCAGGGCGGGAGCGTCTCCCAGGCGCGCAGGACGGGCCCGGCGGCCGGGTGGCCCGGGGCCCCCTCGCGCAGCCTCGCGATGGCGCGGGCCGCCTTGGCCGGGCCTCGCATCGGGGGCAGCCCGTCGGGCGCGGGCGTGCGGTGCAGAGCCGCGAGGAGGGCGCCCGCGGCCTCCCAGGGGGCCGCGTCGGGGTCCTCGGGGTCCACGGGGGTGCCGTACGGCCAGAACGTCACCGGGCGGCCGTGCAGGGCGACGGGCGTGGGCGACAGGGGCGGCAGCAGGACGGCGGGCAGCGCGGCCGCCAGGGCGAGACGGGGCGCGAGATCCCCGGCGGTGCTGCCGGGAGCGTGCGCCTTCACGACCGTCGGGCCGTGCCGTACGACGGTGGCGTCCGGGCGCTGTGCGAGCGGGGCGGCCGCGCAGGCGCAGTCGTCGCCGCGCGGGTGTGCCGCGCGGCGGGCCCGTACGGTGAGCTCGGACAACAGGTCTGCGGTCACTTTCCCCCCAGGTCGCTCTGGCCGTGAGGGTACGGGAACCGGGTCGCCCGGAGAGGGGAAAAGCAATGCCGGCGCAGCTCCCCAGCTGCGCCGGCATTTTTGCCGTCCGCCGCACCCCCGTCCCCACGGGGTTATGGGTGGATGTCCCCGCCCGGACCGCTCTTCCGGGCCTGGGGTCGCCGCTCAGCGCCCCAGCATCACGCCCACGGACGACGCCTGTGTGGCCACTGTCTCCCAGCCGTCGAAGACGACGAGGAGCAGGACCGCCAGGGGCAGGGCCATGGCAGTCGCCACCAGTGGGTGGCGACGCCCCGTACGGCGTGCGCGGAAGGCTGTGTGCGCCTTGTCCTGGCGCGTGCGGAGCGCTGTCCGCGGTGCCGTGTGGGCCATGGTCCCTCTCCTGACCGCTTCAGTTGTCGTTGGCAGCGGCGGGCGTCTGACCTCGGGGGACGAGTGCTGCACCCGCCGCTTGACCTCAAATCTAGGCTCGTGGCGGGTCCGGGACGTCATGCCCTCGTACCGAATGCCGGGCCTCCCGGAGGATGAGCCCTTCGCCCGCGCGTACTCCCCTGGGTGGAGACGCGGTCCTAGGTCTCGGGGTCTTCCCGGAGGGGGCGCCCGGTCTGTCCGGTCATTTCCGAGCTGTCCTCGCGGGGCACGGGCTGCTCCACGAGGGCGAGAACCCGGGTCGCCATGAAACGGGCGGTCCGCACCACCGTCCCGGTCCGGGTGACTTCGCTCACTTCCACCACCCCCCGGCGCACCGCCGTCTCCACTCTGCGGCCCGCTCTGCTCGCCACCACCTCGTACGTACGGGTCGTGTCACCGGCGTCCACGACTATCTCCACGCGATCACCCTTCACGGGTTCAATCCCCCTTCTGAGTCTGGCCGTTGGGATCTTGGGCAGCCCGGAGCCGCCCCGTTCGCACCTTGCCTGACCGTCTTTCAAGTCTCCCACCGGGCACTGACAATCGATCGGACCGAGAGGGCGCGGCCTCTGCGCGCACACGGCCGCGGAAACGTAAGCTGTGCCACGTCACACGGACCGGGCAGCGGGGATGAACATGGCGATGATGCGCCTGAGGCGCGAGGACCCGCGCGTCGTCGGCTCGTTCAAACTGCACCGGCGTCTCGGCGCCGGCGGCATGGGTGTGGTCTATCTGGGCTCCGACAAGAAGGGGCAGCGGGTCGCGCTGAAGGTGATCCGGCCCGATCTGGCGGAGGACCAGGAGTTCCGCTCCCGGTTCGCGCGTGAGGTGTCCGCCGCCCGGCGCATCCGGGGCGGGTGCACGGCCCGGCTGGTCGCCGCGGACCTGGAGGCCGACCGGCCCTGGTTCGCCACGCAGTACGTGCCCGGCCCCTCGCTGCACGACAAGGTCGCCGAGGAGGGCTCGCTGGTCGCGGCGGACGTCGCCGCGGTCGGGGCCGCCCTGTCGGAGGGGCTCGTCGCGGTCCACGAGGCCGGGGTGGTGCACCGGGACCTGAAGCCGTCGAACATCCTGCTGTCGCCCAAGGGCCCCAGGATCATCGACTTCGGCATCGCCTGGGCGACGGGCGCCTCCACCCTCACGCACGTCGGCACCGCCGTCGGCTCCCCCGGTTTCCTCGCCCCCGAGCAGGTGCGCGGCGCGGCGGTCACACCCGCCACCGACGTCTTCTCGCTGGGCGCCACGCTCGCCTACGCCTGCACCGGCGACTCCCCCTTCGGACACGGGAGTTCGGAGGTGATGCTGTACCGCGTGGTGCACGAGGAGCCCCAGCTGCACGGCGTTCCCGACGCGCTCGCCCCGCTGGTGCGGGCCTGCCTCGCGAAGGACCCGGAGGAACGGCCCAGCACGCTCGAACTGTCCCTGCGGCTGAAGGAGATCGCGGCCCGCGAGGCCCAGATCCTGCTGGAGGGCCGTCCGCCCGCGCCCCGCGCCGCGGAGTCCGACCGGCCCACCGGGCGGCTCACGGACACCTACCCCGAGCAGCAGCGCGTCCATCCCGAACAGCAGCGGCTCCAGCAGCAGCGCAGGCCCCGGCCGCAGGGCACTCCCCCGCCCCGGGGCGCGACGCCCTCGCGGGGTCCGGCCGCACAGCGCGGGGCGACCCCGTCGCGCGGCGGCAGCGCCTCCCGGGGCGGTACGGCCTCGCGCTCCGGGCAGGCCCGGCCCACTCCGGCACCCCGGAACACTCCCGCCGGCCGCAGCTCGACGCGTGGCGGCAGCGGCAGCCGGCCGGTGCCGCGCGGGGGCCGTCCGGCGCCCCGCGGCACCGGGACCAAGCTGCGTCCGGCCAACCCGCGGCTGCTGCGGCAGCGGCTGTTCGTGTTCGTCGTGGTCACGCTGCTCGTGGCGGTCGGCATCGCGCTGGTGCAGGGCTGCCAGAGCTCGGCGAGCGGGCTGGGCGGCACGGGTGGCCGCGAGCGGCAGGAGAAGGCCGTGCCGTCGTACACGCCCCTGGACCAGGGCGCCACGATGAAACAGCAGTACCGGTCGACGATGGAGCTGTCGACCGCCCGGTGAGGCGAAGGGGCTGGGGCCCGTCCGGTGAGGCGTGGGGCTCAGGCCCGTCCGACAGAACCCGTCGACCGCCCGGCGGGCGGGGATCTGACCGGACAGGGCCTGGCTAGGCCTCCGGGCGGCCCGTGGCGACCGCGTAGAAGGCGACGGCCGCAGCCGCGCCGACGTTGAGCGAGTCGACTCCGTGGGACATCGGGATGCGCACCCATTCGTCCGCCGCGACCAGGGCCTGGGTGGACAGGCCGTCGCCCTCCGCGCCGAGCATCAGGGCCACCCGGTCCATCCGGTGCGGGGCCGCCTCGTCGAGGCTCCTCGCCTTCTCGTCCGGGGTGAGCGCGAGCAGGGTGAAGCCCGCCTCGCGGACCGAGTCCAGGTCCTTGGGCCAGCTGTCGAGCCGGGCGTACGGCACGGAGAACACCGCGCCCATGGAGACCTTGACGCTGCGGCGGTACAGCGGGTCGGCGCAGTCCGGGGAGAGCAGCACGGCGTCCATGCCGAGGGCCGCCGCCGAGCGGAAGATCGCCCCGATGTTGGTGTGGTCGTTGACCGACTCCATGACGACCACGCGCCGTGCGGAGCGCAGGAGTTCGGTCGCCTCGGGCAGCGGCTTGCGCTGCATGGAGGCGAGCGCGCCGCGGTGCACGTGGTAGCCGGTGACGCGCTCGGCGAGCTCCGGGCTGACCGCGTACACGGGTGCCGGGAGCTCGTCGATGACGTCGCGCATGACGTCGACCCACTTCGCGGACAGAAGCATCGAGCGCATCTCGTACCCGGCGTCCTTGGCCCGGCGGATGACCTTCTCGCCCTCGGCGATGAACAGGCCCTCGGCGGGTTCGCGCCTGCGGCGCAGCTCCACGTCGGTCAGGCCCGTGTAGTCGCTCAGGCGCGGGTCGGCGGGGTCGTCAACGGTGATGAGATCGGCCACAGGGTGATACTGCCTTGTCGTGCGTGCGGTGCCAACGGCCCGGGAGCGGGTGAGTTACCTCGGGTTACGCCTAGGCCGCGGGCCCGACCCGGACGACCTCGCCGATGACGACGACGGCCGGGGGCTTGACCTCCTCGGCGCGTACGGTCTCGGCGACCGTCGCGAGGGTCGCGTCGACCCGGCGCTGCGCGGCCGTCGTGCCCTCCTGGACCAGGGCGACCGGGGTGTCCGCGGACTTGCCGTGCGCGACGAGCGTCTCGGCGATCTTCCCGATCTTGTCGACGCCCATGAGGATCACCAGGGTGCCGGTCAGCTTGGCGAGGGACGGCCAGTCGACCAGGGAGCGCTCGTCGTCGGGGGCCACATGACCGCTGACGACGGTGAACTCGTGGGCCACGCCCCGGTGCGTGACCGGGATGCCCGCCGCGCCCGGGACGGAGATCGAGCTGGAGATGCCGGGCACCACCGTGCAGGGGATGCCCGCCTCGGCGAGGGCCTGGAGCTCCTCCATGCCGCGACCGAAGACGTACGGGTCGCCGCCCTTGAGGCGGACGACGGACTTGCCCTGCTTGGCGTGCTCGATCAGCGCGTTGTTGATGGCCTCCTGGGCCATGAAACGGCCGTAGGGGATCTTCGCCGCGTCGATCACCTCGACGTGCGGCGGGAGTTCGGCGAGGAGGTCGCGCGGGCCGAGACGGTCGGCGATGACGACGTCGGCCTCGGCGAGCAGCCGGCGGCCGCGCACGGTGATCAGGTCCGGGTCGCCGGGACCGCCGCCGACCAGGGCGACACCGGCGGTGCGGGTGCGGTGGTGCGGAGCGACGAGCGTGCCGTCGCGCAGGCCCTCGACGACCGCGTCACGGACGGCGGCCGTGTGGCGGGGGTCGCGGGACTTGGTGTCGGTGGTCAGGATCGCGACCGTCACACCCTCGCTGTGGCCGGTCGCCGGGGTCCAGGCGGTGGCCGCGTCGGCGTCGTCCGAGCGGACGCACCAGACGCGGTGGAGCTCCGCCTCGGCGGAGGCCCGGGTGTTGGCGTCCGCGTCGCTGGTGGCGATCAGGGCGTACCAGGCGTCGGCCAGGTCTCCGTCGGCGTACGGCCGGCGGTGCCAGGTGATCTCGCCGGCGTCCGCCATGGCCTCCACGGAGGGGGTCGCCTCGGGGGACACGAGGTGGATTTCCGCGCCCGCGGCGATCAGCGCGGGCAGGCGGCGCTGGGCGACCTGGCCGCCGCCGAGGACGACGACCTTGCGGCCGGTGAGGCGGAGGCCTACCGGGTAGGCGGGGTTTTCGGCCATGGGGTGCGCTCCTCGAACAGGCGGCGGTGCGGGGGCGTGCTGCGGCGTTGAAGCGGCCCTGACGTGCGGATTTTACGGCGCGCGCCCGGTGGGTGGCTCGGGCGGGTGGGGTTTCCTTCCCCCAGTCCGCCCCTTCCCGAAACCGAGGGCTCTGCCCCCGGACCCCCGGACGTGCGGGTCCGTGGGCGGCTGTGCCCACCCGTTCCGCCCTGCAGAACGCCTGCCCACAGCCGCCGCGTGCGGCCTACTTTTCTGTGACCCCTGCCGAGTCGAACGTCGCCACCTCGTGCATGGCTCTCGCCGTGCTCTGGACCAGTGGCAGGGCCAGGAGGGCGCCGGTGCCCTCGCCGAGGCGGAGGTCGAGGTCGACCAGAGGACGCAGGCCGAGCTTGTTGAGGGCGGCCACATGGCCCGGCTCCGCGCTGCGGTGACCGGCGATGCAGGCGGCCAGCACCTCGGGGGCGATGGCCCGGGCGACCAGGGCGGCGGCGCCCGCGCTCACCCCGTCGAGGATCACCGGCGTACGCAGGGACGCGCCGCCGAGGAGGAGGCCGACGATGGCCGCGTGCTCGAACCCGCCGATGGCGGCCAGGACACCGATGGGGTCGGCCGGGTCGGGCTGGTGGACCTCGATGGCCCGGCGGACGACCTCGGTCTTGCGGGCGAGGGTCTCGTCGTTGATGCCGGTGCCGCGGCCGGTCACCTCGGCCGGGTCGGTTTCCGTGTAGACGGAGATCAGGGCGGCGGACGCGGTGGTGTTCGCGATGCCCATCTCGCCGGTCAGCAGTGCCTTGTTGCCGGCGGCCACCAGATCGCGGGCCGTCTCGATGCCGACCTCGATGGCCTGCTTGGCCTCCTCGCGGGTCATCGCGGGGCCCGTGGTCATGTCGGAGGTGCCCGCGCGGACCTTGCGGGGCAGCAGGCCCGGGGTCGCGGGCAGGTCGCCGGCCACGCCCACGTCGATGACGCAGACCTCGGCGCCGACCTGGTTGGCGAACGCGTTGCAGACCGCTCCCCCGCCGAGGAAGTTGGCCACCATCTGCGCGGTGACCTCCTGCGGCCAGGGGGTGACGCCCTGGGCGTGCACCCCGTGGTCGCCCGCGAAGATGGCGACGGCCGCGGGTTCCGGGATCGGCGGCGGGCACTGCCGGGACAGGCCGGACAGCTGCGCGGAGATGATCTCCAGCATGCCCAGCGCCCCGGCCGGCTTGGTCATCCGCTTCTGCCGCTCCCAGGCCTCACCGAGGGCCTTGGCGTCCAGCGGGCGGATCTGGGCGACGGTCTCCGCGAGCAGGTCGTGCGGCTCCTCACCGGGCAGGGCGCGGCGGCCGTAGGTCTCCTCGTGCACCACCCAGGACAGCGGGCGGCGCTTGGACCAGCCCGCCTGCAGCAGCTCGGGCTCGGCCGGGAACTCGTCGACGTACCCGACGCACAGGTACGCGATGACCTCCAGGTGCTCGGGCAGGCCGAGGGAGCGGACCATCTCGCGCTCGTCGAAGAAGCTGACCCAGCCGACGCCGAGGCCCTCGGCGCGGGCGGCGAGCCAGAGGTTCTCCACCGCGAGGGCGGCCGAGTACGGCGCCATCTGCGGCTGGGTGTGGCGGCCCAGGGTATGCCGGCCGCCGCGGGTCGGGTCGGCGGTGACGACGATGTTCACCGGGGTGTCGAGGATGGCCTCGATCTTCAGTTCCTTGAACTGCTTGGCCCGGCCCTTGGGCAGCGACTTCGCGTACGCCTCGCGCTGGCGCATGGCCAGTTCGTGCATGGTGCGGCGGGTGTCGGCGGACCGGATCACCACGAAGTCCCAGGGCTGCGAGTGGCCCACCGACGGCGCGGTGTGGGCCGCCTCCAGGACGCGGAGCAGGACCTCGTGCGGGATGGGGTCGCTGCGGAAGCCGTTGCGGATGTCGCGGCGTTCGCGCATGACCTTCAGTACGGCCTCGCGCTCGGCGTCGTCGTACGCGGGGGCGGCGGGGCCGGCGGACTGTCCTGCCTCGGCGGGGGCTTCGGTCTCCTGGACCTCCTGGGCGTGCGGGACCTCCAGGGCCTGCGCGGCCTGCTCCTCCTGCGCGTCCTCCTGCTCGGCGACCCGGGTCCGGAGGTCGTCCGCCTGCTGGACGAGGTCCGTGACGGGCTGCTCGGACTCGGGGGCCGTGTCGCGCTGTGCCGGTACCTGGATGGGGTGCGGCGGGGTGGGGGCGAGGTGAGGCGTCGTCGGAACGGGGGCGCCCTCCACCGGGACGAACTCGCCCAGCGGGGTGGGGGTGGGGTGCGGAGGGAGCGTGCCGGGGTGGATCTGTGCCGGGGTCGGCTCCTGGACGGTGGGGGCCGGGGCCGCCTCGGGGGCGGGGAGTTGCTGCGGCGCGTCCGCTTCCAGCGGGGCGAGGAGTTGCTGCGGCGCTTCGGGCTCCTGCGGGGCCTGGAGGTCCTGGGGGATCGCCTGGGGGCCCGTGAGGGCTTCGGGGGTGGGGGGCAGCGGGTGTGGGGGCGCTGCGGCCTCGGCTTCGCCTTCGGCCGTTTCGTTCCCACCCGCACCACCCGGGCGGGTTGCGTCGACCGGTGCGGGTGGCCCCTGTGGCGCGATCTCGCCGTCGGCGGCCGCGGGTTCGGGGGTGGGCTGCGGGGACTCCGCGACCGGGGTGAGCTGCTGAGGCTCCGGCACGGGCTCGACGAGCGGAGCGGGCTGCTGGAACTCGGGCCCGGGCTCGGTCGCCGCGATGGGCTGCTGGAGCTCGGGCTCGGCCGCCGGGACGGGCTGCTGGAGCTCCTGGGCGGGGTCGGCGGCCGGGGCGGGCTGCTGGAGCTCCGGCTCCTGCTGGGCGGCCGGGGTGGGCTCCGTGGGCGGGAGCTCGAGGGTCTGGGCCTCGAAGGGCTGGGCCTCTGGCTGGGCCTCGGTGGGTGCCGTGGACTCAGGGGTCGTGGGCTGCTGGACGGGCTCCGCGGCGGCGGCTTCCTGGACGGGCTCGGGGGCCGGGGTGTCCTCGGGCTGCGGGGCCTCCTCCAGGACAGCGGGCTCCTCGATGGCCTGCTCGGCGCCTTCCGGCGTCTCGGCCGGCCCGGGGACGGCTTCCTGGACGGGCTCCACGACCTGCTCCGCCACCTGCTCGGCCTCGGCCGGAGCGGGCTCGGGGGTCGCTGCCTGCGGCGCCTCCGCCTCGTACGCCACCGGCTCCTGCGCGGCGGCCGTCGCCTCGGTCGTGAGGCGGGCCAGCGTGGCCTGGGCCGCGCCCACCGGCTCGGGCTCGGGGAGCGTGGCCGGGGCAACCGTTTCCGCAGCCGGGGCCGTCGCGTCGGCCACGGCCGACTCGGTCACCGGGGCGGGAGCCGGAGCCGGGACGGGCGCCGGGGCCTGAACGGTCTCGGGGGCCACCTGGGCCGGGGCACCCCACGGCACCGCGCCCTGCGGCATGGCCTGGGGCGCGGCCTGCGGGACCGCGCCGGGCTGCGACGGCACCGGCACGCCCTGGGCGGGCGTCTCGCGGGCGCGCGACGCGTCGAGGTACTCCGGGCCGGGCTGGCGCGCCGGAGCACCCGCGGGGCCGCGGTCGGCGAGGGAGCGCACCGGGCTGGCGGAGGTGTCGGGCAGGGGCGGGCCCAGATGCAGCGGGCGGCGGCCGGCCATCGGCGCGGGGTTGGGGAGACGGACGCCGCTCAGGTCGACGGAGCCGGTGTCGCGGCCGCCCGTCTCGTGCGGGTCCGGCTCGTGCACGGTCTCGACGACCGGCTCGGGCGCGGGCGGGGCGACCTCGTTGCCCCAGGCGCTCTGGGCGCCGGGCAGCAGCAGGTCCTCGTCCTCCGCGGGAGACTCGGCGAGGTAGGTGTACGCGCCGTGCCCGGGAACGCCCGGCTGTTCCACCGTGCCTGCGTTCTCCGGCAGTCCCTCGCCCGGGACCTGGCCGGTGTCGGTCATGCGAACCCCTCGCCCATCGGTTAGTGCCTCTACGACCAGCTCACCCGGGACGGCGCACCGACCGCCCCACAGTGAAGAACGAGCGTGCGTGTCCAGCGGCACGAACGACCCGCCCAAAAAAGGCGACAAAGCCATTCGGTGGCATTGTCGCTGGCGTGCCGCCGTCACGACAGCTTGATCCGCAACAGTCCGCTGTGGACTGCGCCACGTTGCGCGTCCTCCGGTTCTGCCGTACCACACTCACCCCAAAAGGGGTGCGCTTTCCGGACATTGACCGACGAAGTGCCGGTCGACCGAGATGCGGTACAACGATCGGCCAGCCTACCGCGCGCGGTACGACAACAGGATCACGGGGAGCGATCCGGCAGCACTCCACACAGCAGGAATGCGACGCTCCGCTCCTTCTCCGTCCAGGCGCGGGTGTCGAGCTCCACGGACTGGATGAGGGCGCACTCGACGTCGTACCCGTGCTCCGTCAGATCGCGGCCGATGCGTTCGGCGGCGTCGCGTGTGGCGGCGTCGGCGACGATGCGCCGGGGGCGGCGGTCGGCGACCGCCGAGACGACGGCCGCTCCCCCGCCGCCGACCCGGACGACGTCCGGCTCGGGCAGGTCCTCCAGCACGTGCGGGGCGGTGCCGCGGACGATCTGGAGCTGGACTCCGAAGCGGCGCGCGGCGGCGTCGGTGCGGGCGCAGGCGTCGATGTCGTGGTCGACGGCGAGGACGGCGGCGCCCGCGCGGGCGGCCTCGGTGGCGAACGCGCCGGATCCGCAGCCGATGTCCCAGACGAGGTCGCCGGTCCGCGGGCCCAGCCGGGCCAGTTGCGCGGCGCGCAGCAGGTCGGACTCGCCCTCGCCGAGGGTGCCGACGTAGGCGCCGGCGGGCTGGGTCCAGCCGCGCGGGCCGGCGGCGGGGTCGCGGCCCGCGAGCCAGCCGGTGTCCTCGGCGGCGGGTCCGGGGCCGGAGCGGCCGCCGATGACGATGACGATGTTGGGGTCGCGCCAGGTGTGGTCGGGCGCCTTGTCGGAGGTGAGGACGGTGACCTGTTCGCGTTCGGTGCCCAGTTCCTCGCAGATGACGAAGGTGCGGTGGACACCGGCGAGGAGCAGGCCGAGCTCGGCGGGGCCGGCGCCGGGCGAGGTGAGGACGGCGACCTTGGTGTGGGCGCGGCATACGTTCACCGCGCGTCGCAGGGTGCGCCGGTGTGCGACGACCACTTGGGCGTCGTCCCAGGGCATGCCCGCGCGCGCGAAGGCGGCGGCGACCGAGGAGACCGCGGGGACGACCTCGATCTCCAGGCCGAACTCGGGCGAGCGCAGGGTGCGTACGACGCCGAAGAAGCCGGGGTCGCCGTCGGCCAGCACGACCGCGCTGCCCCGGTGACCGGCGATCCGGCGGGCGGCGAGGGCGACGCTGCCGAGCCTGATGCGTTCCGCGGCGGGAGGCACTTCGGGCAGGGCCAGATGGTGTGCCGCGCCGGCCACCAGCGTGGCCGCGCCCAGGGCGGCGCGTGCCGCCGCGGTCAGCGGCGAGCCGTCCCAGCCGATCACCGTGACCCGGTCGGCCATCGTCGTCAGTCTCCTGGGGTCTTCGCAGGTCGTCGCGGGTCGTCGTCGGAGGCGGCCCGCGGCGGGGCGGACCTGGTGAGCCTACCTGCTCGTGCTGTGCGGCCGGGGCTGTCGCCGCTGGCCGCGGGCGATCAGTTCCAGTCGGCGTAAGCGGTGAAACCCGCGGTGTCGGCGAGCTGCTCGGCGGCGCCTTCCAGGTCCTCCGGGAGAAGGCTCCAGACGATGAAGTCCGTGCGGACGTCGGTCCAGGTGCCGTCGTCGGCGCGGACGTGGACTATGCAGGCGTTGCGCAGCACGCCCTCGCTGATGCAGCCGATCTTCTGGGCCACCTGCTGGGAGGCGGTGTTGTCGGCGGCGGTGCGGATCTCGATGCGTTCGAACTTCTGGTCGCCGAACAGCCATTGGGCGGTGGCGAGGGCGGCCTCGGAGGCGTAGCCCTCGCCGCGGGCCCAGGAGGCGACGATGTACGACAGCTCGGTGGACCGGATGTGCCAGTCGGTCCTGCCGAGTTGGATGACACCGACCAGGCGCTGGGTGAGGAACTCCGTGACGGCGAGGTCGAGTCCGCGGCCGGCGGCGCGCTCGGCAGGGGCGTACTCGGTGATCCAGGTGCGGGCGCCGTCCTCGCCGAAGGGCTGCGGTACGTCGGTCCAGGCCGCGATCTGTTCGTCGTTCATCATCTCGGCGAGGGCGGGGACGTCGTCCTCGTCGAGGGGACGCAGCACCAACCGCTCCGTGCTGATGGAGATGTTGGGGAAGGTGCTCGTCATGCGCCGCTCCGTAGCCTCGGGACGTCTTCGCAACCGTGAGGTCCGCTGAACTGCCCAGCATGCAGCATGAAAGCACCGAACCGCACCCGGGGGCCCCTCCGTTCGCGCACGCGTTCGCGCAGAGGGGACACCGGGTGCGGTGAACGCCCGCTGAAAGGGCGTCAGTGGGTTCAGAAGGAGGCGATGACCGAGCCGGCGTACTCGTCCTCGATGAACTTCTTGACCTCGGGCGAGGTCAGCAGCTCGGCGAGCTTCTTGACGCGCGGGTCGTTCTCGTTGCCCTCCTTGACGGCGAGGAAGTTGCCGTAGGGGTTGTCCTTGGCGGACTCCAGGACGAGGGCGTCCTGGGCGGGCTTGAAGTCGGCCTCGATGGCGTAGTTGCCGTTGACGACGGCCGCGTCCACGTCCTTGAGGGAGCGCGGGGTCTGGGCCGCCTCCAGCTCCTTGAACTTGAAGTTCCTGGGGTTCTCGGTGATGTCCGCGGGGGTCGCCTCGTTGCCCACGCCGTCCTTGAGGGTGATCAGGCCGTTGTCGGCGAGCAGCTTCAGGGCGCGCGCCTCGTTCACGGTGTCGTTGGGGACGGCGATGGTGGCACCGCTCTTGAGGGCGTCGGCGCTCTTGACCTTCTCGGAGTACAGGCCGAGCGGCTCCAGGTGGACCGTGACGACGGGCGCGACGTGGGTGCCGTTCTTCTTGTTGAAGTCGTCGAGGTACGGCTGGTTCTGGAAGTAGTTGGCGCCGACGGAGCCGTCCTCCGTGGCCGTGTTCGGGGTCACGTAGTCGGTGAACTCCCTGACCTCGAGGTCGAGGCCCGCCTTCTCCGCCAGGTTGTCCTTGACGAAGTCGAGGATCTCGGCGTGCGGGGTCGGGCTGGCGGCGACGATCAGCGGACCGTCGGCGTCGGCACCGGAGCCGGAGTTGTCGGAGCCGCAGGCGGAGAGTCCGAGGGTGAGGGCTCCGGCGGCGAGGACGGCGGTGGTGATCTTGGCGGTGTTACGCACGAAAAGTGCCTTTCCTTATGGGTGGTGCGACCCCGTCGTGGGTGGGACGGGGAGTCTGTGGGGTGGGGTGGGGCGGGCGCGGGGCGCGCCTACGCGGCCCTGCCGACCTCGGCCGTGGCCGGCTCCTTCGCCTTGAGCAGGCGGAGCTTGGGCCCGGGTCCGGAGCGGGCGCCGCGGCGGTGCAGGGAGCGGGCGGCGTAGTCGCCGGCGAACTGGATGAGGGAGATGGCGACCGCGAGGATCGCCACGGTGGTCCACATCAGGCCGGTCTCGAAGCGCTGGTAGCCGTAGCGGACGGCGAGGTCGCCGAGGCCGCCGCCGCCGACCGTGCCGGCCATGGCGGAGTAGCCGATGAGGGCGATGACCGTCGTGGTGGTGCTGGCGATCAGCGAGGGCAGGGACTCGGGGACGAGGACCTTGCGGACGATCGTCCAGGTGTTGCCGCCCATCGACTGCACGGCTTCCACGAGACCGCCGTCCACTTCCCGGACAGCCGTCTCGACGAGCCGCGCGAAGAACGGAATGCCGCCGATGGCGAGGGGCACGATCGCGGCCGCGCTGCCGATGGTGGTGCCGGTGATCCAGCGGGTGAAGTCCATCAGCGCGACCATCAGGATGATGAACGGCATCGAGCGGCCGACGTTCACGATCTGCCCGATGACCTTGTTCACCACGGTGTTCTGGAGCAGTCCGCCCTTGTCCGTGAGGACCAGCAGGATGCCGATGGGCAGGCCCGCGAGCACGGCGATCAGGGTGGACCAGCCGACCATGACGAGTGTCTCGGTACAGGCCTGTTCCAGCAGGGGCTGCATCTCCGACCAGGTCACCGGGCACCGTCCTTCACCAGCAGGGGCGCGTCGCCCAGCGTGTCCAATACGTCGATCTGGAGGCCCTGTTCGCGCAGGAAGCCGATCGGCACCACGTTGTCCTCGTAGCGGCCGGGGAGTTCGATCCGCATCCGGCCGACCTGGAGGCCGCCGACCGTGTCGATGGCGGCGCCGAGGATGGAGATGTCGATGTTGTAGGTGCGGGCCAGCTGGGAGATGACCGGCTGGGTCGCGGCCTCGCCGTGGAAGGTGACGTCGACGACGGTGCGGTCCTCGCCGGTGGCCTCGCCGCCCACCGGGAAGAGCGCGGCGGCCAGTTCGGAGCCGGGGGTGGCGAGCAGTTCGCTGACGGTGCCGGACTCGACGATGCGGCCGTTCTCCATCAGGGCGGCCGAGTCGCAGATCGACTTGACCACGTCCATCTCGTGCGTGATGAGCAGAACGGTCAGGCCGAGCTGCCGGTTCAGGTCGCGCAGCAGCTGGAGGATGGAGCGGGTGGTCTCCGGGTCCAGCGCGCTGGTGGCCTCGTCGGAGAGCAGCACCTTGGGGTCGCCGGCCAGGGCGCGGGCGATGCCGACGCGCTGCTTCTGGCCGCCGGAGAGCTGGGCGGGGTAGGCCTTGGCCTTGTCGCCGAGGCCGACCAGGTCGAGCAGTTCGAGCGCCTTGCGGGAGCGGTCCCTGCCGGAGTGGCCGAGGATCTCCAGGGGCAGCTCGACGTTGTCCTGGACGGTGCGTGAGGACAGCAGGTTGAAGTGCTGGAACACCATGCCGATGCGGCTGCGCGCCTGCCGCAGCTCCCGGCCCGCGCGCGGGCCCCGGCCGGCGAGCGCGGTGAGGTCCCGCCCGGCCACGGTGACCGTGCCGGAGGTGGGGCGTTCGAGGAGGTTGACGCAGCGGATGAGCGAGGACTTTCCGGCGCCGGACTGGCCGATGACGCCGTACACCTCGCCTTCGCGGACGTGAAGATCGACGCCGTCGAGGGCGGTGACCTCGCGGCCGCGGGAGCGGTAGACCTTGGTCAGGCCCGTTGTGGTGATCACTGGGGTTTCCGTCACTGTCGAGTGCGCGGCGCGCTGGTGGGCACCGTGCACGTGGCATGCATGGTCGGGAACAGCCGGATCGCGGCACGGTTCTCGCGGGCGCGGTGGAACCGGGGGAGAAACTGTGCGCGGGGCGTGCTCGGTCCAGGCATTTCAGGTGCGTGGGACACGAGCGGGCGCTCGCTTCGGGGCGCGAGGCTCAGGTGGTGCGGGGGCCCTCTAGAAGGCGCACATTCGGCACATGTGGCAACACATGTGCGCGTGGAGACACAGACAACGAGCACCGGGCGTCATGGTCGCCCCGGTCGCAGAGATGCGGTCGCTCGTCGTGGCCATGCGATCAGTAAACCAGACGGACGCTCCTGACCGGACACGGCCGTCCGCATACTGGACAGCCGTGGACAGCCGCGGAAACGTTCTCAGTTGCGTACGGCGATCTCCACGCCGGCGGCGGTGACCAGTGCGGACAAGGCCGACAGGTCCCTCACGACGAGGTCCGCGGAGAGCTGTCCGGGCCGGTGGGTTGTGGCCAACGCCACGGTCCGCATTCCGGCCGCCCGGCCCGCTGCGAGCCCGGCCGGGGCGTCCTCGAGGACGACGCAGTCGGCGGGGTCGACGCCGAGGTGCCGTGCGGCGAGCAGATAGGGCTCCGGGTCGGGCTTGCCGCGGGTGACCTCGTCGGCGGTGATCAGGGTCTTGGGCCGGATGCCGACGGCGTCCAGGCGGGCCTCGGCCAGGCGGCGGGTGGCGGAGGTGACGACGGCCCAGCGGTCGGCGGGGAGCGCGTCCAGGAAGGCCCGGGTGCCGGGCAGCAGTTCCACGCCGCCGGGCACGTCGTCGACCTCCAGCTGTTCGATCCTCGCGACGGCCCGGGGCACGACGTCCGCGGGCAGCAGGTCGGAGGCCGTCTCGACGGCGGTTCGGCCGTGCAGCGCGACCCGCGCCAGTTCCTCTGCGGTGATCCCGAACTCCGCCGCCCACCGGCCCCAGCAGCGGTCCACCGAGGCGAGGCTGGACACCAGGGTGCCGTCGTTGTCGAAGAGCAGGGCACGTGCGTGGATCAACATGGTCTAGACCCTATGCCGAGCTCGGCTCGAGCCCGTGTCCGGAGGTCAGGGCCCGGCTGCGGCGGGCCGTCCGCCGCGTAATAGGGTCGCCGCATGTCTGATGTCCTGACGCTGGTGACCGGCGTCGCCGCGCTGTTGCTCGCCGCCTGGTGCGGCTGGGCGGCCTACCGTGACCAGCCGACGAAGGACTGGCACTTCATCGGGATGGCCGTGGTGTCGGTGCTGGGACTGATCCAGCTGGTGATCGGCATCGTGCAGCTGGCGCGGGGCGAGAAGCCGGAGCAGGGCACGACGATCTTCGTGGCGTATCTGCTGGGCGCGTTCGCGTGCGTGCCGGTGACGGGGTTCATGTCGCTGGCCGAGCGCACCCGCTGGGGCTCGCTCACGGTCACCGCCGGCGGTGTCGTCCTCGCGGTGCTCGAAGTGCGGCTCTACGACATCTGGGGAGGCTGAGATGACGACCGGCGAGGCCGAGGCGAACACCGGCCAGGACGGGCCCGCCCGGCTGATCGGTGGACCCGGCATGCTGCTGGTCTGGCTGTACGGCGTGATGGTGGTGGGCGCCGTGTCGCGCTCGGCCGTGCAGATCTCGACGGACTTCGACAGGGCGCCGCTTGCGTACTCGCTCTCGGCGGTGGCCGGGCTCGTCTACGGATTCATCACGTACTCGCTGGTGCGGGGCGGGGAGACGGCTCGCAGGGCGGCGTTCGTGTGCTGCGCGGCGGAGCTGCTGGGCGTGCTGACCGTCGGTACGTGGACCCTGGCCGACTCCTCGGCGTTCCCCGACGCGACCGTGTGGTCGGACTACGGCATGGGTTATCTGTTCATTCCCGTCCTGCTGCCGCTGACCGCGATGTACTGGCTGCGCAGGGCGCGGTCGCAGGACACCGCCTGAGCCGTCCCGGCGCCAGGGGGAGGCGCGGGGCGCGGCCCGTGGCCCGGCCCCGCGCGCTCGACGGCGTCAGGCGGTGGCCGCGTAGTCGCCCACGGCCTTCTCCAGAATGATCATCGGCACGCCGTCCGTGCCCTTGTCCGTGCCCACGGCGACGTAGCCCACGCGGCGGTACAGGCGCAGGCCCCCTTCGCTGCGGTGGGCGGCACTGAGCCGGAAGCGGGTGGCGCCGCGCTGCGCGGCGAGGGCGGACTCGGCGGCGCGCAGCAGGCGGGCGCCGATGCCGTGGCCCTGGAGGCGGGGGTGGACGCAGAGCTTGCCGATGGCGGCGGAGCCGTCCTCGGCGACCCGGCCGCGTACCGAGCCGACCACTTCGTCGCCCAGCCGGGCGACGAACACGCAGTCGGCGGCGACCTCCTGGCGCACGGAGTCCAGGCTCTGCACGAGCGGGTCGATGCGGTAGTTGCCGTACAGCGCGGCTTCGCTCTGGAAGCACAGGTACTGCAACCGGAAGATCTGCTCGACGTCCTGGTCGGTCGCCTCGGAGATGGTCACGCTCATGCCCATGTGTGCACGCCTCCCGCTCACCTGTTGCCTTTAGTCCTCACTCCTATCCCCGTGCTCCCCCGGCCGCAACCTCCTGGGTGAGCAAACGCCGCAGACAACCCAGGCATTTGGAGCGTTCCGGGCCAAGACTGCCTTGTGAGATACCCAACTCGCCCGCGATCTCCCGGTAGGTGAGGTCCCCCGGGGACAGCAGCGCCGCGAGGAGCCGGGGGCAGCGGCCGGGGAGCCGGCCGACCGCCTCGCGCAGGGCCCGTCCCCGCGCGGTGCCGATGACCTGCTGCTCGGGGTCGCGGTCGGCCGGGTCGGCCGGCTCGGTCCCGTACGGCAGCTCGAAGCGGGCCGTACGGCGGCTACGGCGGGCCTCGGCGCGGACGGCGGCGCGCAGCCAGCGCTCGGGGTGGTGCGGCGGGGCGTCCGCGTCGAGGCGCTCCAGCAGGCGCAGCCAGACCGCCTGTTCCAGGTCGCCGGGCTCGGTGCCGGTGGCATGGGCCTCGGCCGAGGCCTCGGCGGCGAGCAGCGGGCGCAGGGCGGTGAGCATGTCGTGCGTCATATGCGGCACGACGCGGCCGTCCGGGCAGGCAGTTGCCCGGACGGCCGGTGGTTCACCTTCAGGAGGGGCGGCGTGCTCAGCCGTTGACGAAGGCCTCGCGGGCGAGCAGGCCGGTGTCGGGCTGGTCGGTGAAGACGCCGTCGATGCCGGTGGCGAAGTAGGTGCGGTAGGCGCCGAAGACATCGCCGTAGGCGTCGGCGTCGGTGCCCCTGCGGAAGTTCGCGGGCAGGAACGGGTTCTCGTTGCGCAGGGTCCAGGGGTGCAGGATCAGCCCGACCTTGTGCGCGTCGGACACCAGCGTGGTCGGCGTGGTGAGGTTGCCGCCCGCGTCCCTGGGGATGACCAGGTCCAGGGTCGGGCCGATGCCCTGGGCGTAGGAGGCGATCTCCCTCAGGCCGGCCGGCTTGACCAGGTCGGCGACGGTGCGCGGGTCGCCGGTCTCGACGAAGTCCCAGGGGCGGGTGGCCGCGCCGGAGAGCAGGACGACGAGGTTGTTGTCGACCAGCTTGTTCAGCCGCTGGATGCTGGTCGGCTCGAAGGACTGGAGGATCACCGGCGAGTTGCGGCGGTCCTTGCGGTGCTTGTGCAGCACCTTGGCGACGCGCTCCTCCAGGCCGAGGCCCAGCTTGCGGAAGTAGCTGGGGTGCTTGAGCTCGGGGTAGATCCAGACCTGCCTGCCCCGCCTGCGCGTCTGCTCGTCCTGCCAGAGCAGCACCTCTTCGAAGGTGGGGATCTCCCAGACGCCGTTGTAGAGGGTGTTGTGCGGGCGGTTGGCCGGGATGCGCTCGACGGCACGCAGGGTCTTCAGCTCGGCGAGGGTGAAGTCCTCGGTGAACCAGCCGGTGACGGAGACGCCGTCCAGGATCTTGGTGACCTTGCGGTCGGCGAACTCGGGCCGGCTCGCGACGTCCGTGGTGCCGCCGATCTCCGGCTCGTGGCGGCAGACCAGGTGGCCGTCCTCAGTGGGCACGAGGTCGCCGGCCTCGACGATGTCGGCGCCCAGGTCGAGCGCGAGCTGGTAGGAGCCGAGCGTGTGCTCGGGGCGGTAGCCGCTCGCGCCGCGATGGCCGATGATCGTCGGCTTCGGCAGACTCCTGATCCCGCCGCCCTGCCCGGACGGACCCGGCGCTCCGGCGGCCCGCGCCGTGCCGGACAGGCCGAGGACACCCGCGCCGAGGACGGCCGCGCCCAGCAGCGCCCGCCGTCCGGTACCGGCCGGCTGCGGCTCGTTCGACTCGTGCGTTCCCATGGGCGGCCTCCTTGCCGTCGTTCCTGTCGCTTGTGTGCGCGCCGATGGTAGGGGCGTGGACATGACCAGAGGGATACTCCGGCTGGAACGCATGGATGACGCTGAATGTCGTACCGGAGGACGAGAATGACGGGCCTTCGGCTTGGCCCCGCGGGGGCGGGGCACCCGGAGGTCACGGTCCCGCGCGATGTCCGTCACATCGTCGCCACCGGGTTACGGGCGTCCTGCGCGACGCCGCCGCAGGTAAACAGCGGTCAATTTCGCGTAAGACGTGTGTGAACCCGATGTGCGCAACCCCCGTGGCCGCGAGTATCGTCCTCACCTGCACAGACTCATACAGAATTCACCGTCGTCCACCTCGACACCGGAGGACCCGTTGTCCCGCTTCGCCCTCATCAAGGCAGTGCTCGGTCCGATCATGCGCCTGATGTTCCGCCCCCGGGTGGAGGGAGTGGAGAACATCCCGGGCGAGGGTCCCGTCATCCTCGCGGGCAACCACGTGACCTTCATCGACTCGATGATCCTGCCGCTGGTCTGCGACCGGCAGGTGTTCTTCATCGGCAAGGACGAGTACGTCACCGGCAAGGGGCTCAAGGGCCGGCTCATGGCCTGGTTCTTCACCGGCGTCGGCATGATCCCCGTGGACCGCGACGGCGGCAAGGGCGGGGTGGCCGCGCTGATGACCGGGCGCCGGGTGCTGGAGGAGGGGCGGGTGTTCGGGATCTACCCCGAGGGGACGCGGTCGCCCGACGGGCGGCTGTACCGAGGTCGCACGGGTATCGCCCGCCTGACCCTGATGACCGGGGCGCCGGTCGTGCCCTTCGCGATGATCGGCACGGACAAGATCCAGCCGGGTGGGGCGGGGATGCCCCGGCCGAGCCGGGTCACCGTGCGGTTCGGTGAGGCGCTGGAGTTCTCCCGGTACGAGGGGATGGACCGGGACCGGTATGTGCTGCGGGCCGTGACGGACTCGGTGATGACCGAGGTCATGCGGTTGTCGGGGCAGGAGTACGTGGACATGTACGCGACCAAGGCGAAGGCCGCGTAGCGGTTCGCGGTGGGGCGGGGTTCGCTGCTGGCGGGGAGTGTGTGCGGGTTGGCTGTGGCTGTTCGCGCAGTTCCCCGCGCCCCTAACAGGGTGTTGGCCTGCTGTTGAGCTGAGAGGTGCGCCCGGCCGGGTCCCTGAGGGGCGGTCGGGCGTTGTGTTTGGGTGCGGGCTGGTTGTGGCTTGTCGCGCCGTTCCCCGCGCCCCTTGAAGAGGGTGTTTTGAGATGTGCGCCCGGCCGGGTCCCTGAGGGGCGGTCGGGCGTTGTGTTTGGGTGCGGGCTCGTAGTGGCTGGTCGCGCCGTTCCTCGCGCCCCTTCAGGAGGGGCGTTGTTCTAGTCGGTGGGGTCCAGGGTCTGGTTCTTGAGCATGAACCAGGCTGCTGCCGCGGCGGCCAGGAGGACTGTCGCGCCGGCCGCCGAGGCGAAGGTGAGGCCGTCGACGAAGCTCTGGCGGGCGGCGTCGAGGAGGGGCTCGGCCGTGGTGGCGGGAAGGTGCGCGGCGGACTCGACCGCGCCGCCCAGGGACTCGTGGGCCTCGGCAGGGGTGCCGGCCGGGGCTGCGAAGCCCTTGTAGATGCCCGTCACGATCGAGCCCAGCAGGGCGATGCCGAGAGCGGCGCCCAGTTCGTACGCCGTCTCCGAGACCGCGGACGCGGCGCCCGCCTGGTCCTTGGGCACGGACCCGAGGATCACGTCGGCGGTGACGGTGAACGAGAAGCCCGCGCCGACGCCGACGATCAGCAGGGCCGCACCGAGGATCGGGTAGCCGGTGGACTGGTCGATGAACGCCAGGGCACCCAGGGCCAGGCCGACCGCGGCGAGACCGCCGGAGACGACCGCGCGCACCGAGTGGCGACGGGCCACCTGGCCCGCGACCAGACCGGCCGCCACCGCGCCCACCGCGGCGGGCAGTTCCGCGAGACCGGCCTCGAAGGGGCGCCTGCCCTGCACGAGTTGCAGATACTGGGAGAGGAAGAACACCAGGCCGGACATACCGAGCACGGTCAGCAGGTCGGCCAGCACCGCGCCGCTGAAGCCGCGGCGGGCGAACAGCCGCATGTCCAGCAGCGGGGTCGGCAGGGTGAGCTGTCGGCGTACGAAGCCGTACAGCGCGGCCGCGCCCAGGGCGCCCACGGCGAGCGCCTCCCCGCTCGGGCCGTGCGAAGCGGCCTCCTTGACCGCGTACACCACGGCGATCATGCCGACCAGGGACAGCAGCACGCTGGCCAGGTCCCAGGGGCCGGGCCGGGGGTTGCGCGACTCGGGCAGGGTCCTGATGCCGACGAGGACCAGGACGATCATGACCGGCAGGTTGATCAGGAAGACCGAGCCCCACCAGAAGTGCTCCAGCAGGAAGCCGCCCACGATCGGGCCGACGGCCGTACCGGCCGACGCCGTCGCGCCCCAGATGCCGATGGCGAGGCTGCGCTCGCGCGGGTCGTGGAAGAGGTTGCGGATCAGCGCGAGCGTGGCCGGCATCAGGGTGGCACCGGCGACACCGAGCAGCGCGCGGGCCGCGATCATCATCTCGGGGGTCGTCGCGTAGGCGTTGAGCACGGATATCGCGCCGAACGCCGTGGCGCCGACCAGCAGGATGCGCTTGCGGCCGACGCGGTCGCCGAGGCTGCCCATGGTGACGAGCAGACCGGCGATCACGAAGGAGTAGACGTCACCGATCCACAGCAGCTGGGTGCCGGTGGGGTTGAGATCCTCGCTGATGAAGGGAGTCGCGAGACCGAGGACCGTCGCATCGACGGCCACCAGCAGCACGGCGAGCACGAGCACGGACAGCGCCAGCCAGCGGCCCGGGCGCTTCACCGCCTCGGTCGTGGACGCCGGCCGCAGGGTGCTGGTCATGATTCCTCTCTCCGTAGCGCACCGCCGAGCAGCAGCTCGACGATCATGAATTGAAAGTCGTTGCGGGCGACCTTGCCGTCGTGTACGGCCCAGGCACCGGCCGCGAACAGGCCGTAGAGCGCCTCGGTGAGCCAGGTCGGGCTGAGGTCGATGCGGAACTCTCCGCTGCCCTGGCCGCGGCGGAACAGGGCCGCGACGCGGGCGTCGAGCCGGGCCCAGCCCTCGTTCTGGCCCTCGCCCTCGAACAACTGGTTCTCGCTGTAGAGGAACGACAGCAGTCCGGTCGCGGGCTCTATCTCGCGGGCCAGCCTGCGCAGGGCGTCGCTCGCGCTGCCCTCGTCCAGACGGGCCGCGTCCAGGGCGGCCTCGCACTCGGCGATCCCCTGGGACTCCAGGGCTCGGACGAGCGCGTCACGGCCCGCGAAGTGCCGGTGCAGGGTCGCGCGGCTGATGCCGGCGGCCTTGGCGACCTCGTCCATGGTCGCGGTCGCTTTGCGGGTCAGCAGCGCGGCGGCGGTGCGCAGCACGAGGTCACGGTCGACAGCCATGAGACGAGCATAGCCCATGTGAGACATTGATGTCTCATTGCGGGCGGGCGCGTCTCATGGCTGTCGGTGGTCGTGGGTGTGGGTGTGAGGTGTGGGGATGCAGGTGTTTCGTGGTGCTTCAGTGCCAGGGCAGTCGGCTGCGCTGCTCCCAGTACGTGTGCGGGTCCTCGGCGAGCGCGGTCAGCCGGGCGAGCTGCTCGTCGTCGAGGTCCACTACGGGGGCGTGCAGGTTGGAGGCGAGCTGGAGGGTGGTCGCGGCGCCGGAGAGGACCACCCCGGCCCAGGGCTGGCGCAGCACCATGGCGAGGGCGACGGCGTCGCAGCCCAGGGAGTTCTCCGCGGCGACCGCCTTCAGCGCGGCCGGGGCGTGCGGGTCCGCAAGGCGGCCGTTCGCCATGCCCTCCTTGACGATCACGGTGAGTCCGGCGTCGTGCGCCTCTTCGAGGGCGGGGGCGGCGGAGGTCTCCAGGACGTTGTACGTGGACTGGACCGTACGGAAGAGGGGTTCGCCGTCGACCGTCACGGCGAGCGCGGCGCGGATCGCGTCCGCCTGGGCCGGGCCGCTGGTGGAGAAGCCGACCGAGACGCCTCGCGCGGCCGCCTCCGCGAGTTCGGCGTGCAGGGTCTTGTCGGTGAGCGCCGGGCTGTCCGGGGTGACCGAGTGGATCTGGTACAGGTCGAGGTGGTCGCCGAGCAGGGCGTCGGTCTCGGCGCGCTGCCGTTCGTACGTGGCGAGGCTGTGGTCCTTGACCTCGTGGTGCTCGGCGTCCGTGGTCCAGTCCGCGGTGTAGGTGTAGCCCCATTTGCTGCCGATGACGATGTCGTCGGCGTTGGGGTGGGTGTTCAGCCAGTCGGCGAGGAACTCCTCCGAGCGGCCGTAGGAGCGGGCCGCGTCGAAGTAGCGGACGCCCTGGGCGTAGGCCGCGTCGAGGAGTTCGTGGGTGCGGGTCCTCAGGGCTTCGACCGTGCGGTCCTCTGGGAGGTCGGTGTCGCGGCCGAGGTTGATGTAGCCCGGTCGGCCCACCGCGGCGAGGCCCAGGCCTAGGTGGCAGGTGGGGGTGGTGGCCTGGGCGAGGCGGGCGAAGGGCATCGCGGGCTCCGTTCGTTTGGCTCTGCGGTTCGCTCTGCGGTTGGCCCCGGTTGGGCTCCGGCTTGGCTCCGGCTTGGCTCCGGTGGGGCCTCGACCAACGTAACCCGCGATGTTCTGTTGTGACGGCTTGGCAGTTTCGCGGCCGCGGGGTGGTTGTGGGGGGTGGTTTGCGGCTGCCGGGTGGTGGGGGGTGTTTGCGCAGTTCCCCGCGCCCCTTGGGGGGTGAGGGCTTCCGTGGGTCTGTGGCTGACCCTTGACCGTGGGATTGCGCAGTTCCCCGCGCCCCTTGGGGGGGTGGGGGCTTCCGTGAGTCTGTGGCTGGCCGTTGGCCGTGGGATTGCGCAGTTCCCCGCGCCCCTTTGGGGCGTTGTCCCCGCGCCCCCTTCAGGGCGCGGGGGCAAGGCGGGGAGGGGTGGGTTACTGGGTGGGGGTTTTGGCGGTGGACCAGGCGTGTTGGGTCCTGACGTCGGTTTTGAGTTCTGCGAGTTGCGTCGCCACCGCGGTGGGGGCCGTGCCGCCGCGGCCGTTTCGGGAGGCGAGGGCGCCGGGGACGTTGAGGACCGTGCGGACCTCGGGGGTCAGATGGGCGCTGATCTTGGCGAACTGCTCGTCCGTCAGCTCGTCCAGTTCCTTGTTCTCGGCCTCGGCGGCCTTGACGCACTCGCCCGCCACCTCGTGGGCCACCCGGAAGGGCACGCCCTGCTTGACCAGCCACTCGGCGATGTCGGTGGCCAGGGAGAAGCCGGCCGGGGCCAGTTCCTCCATGCGCTCGCGGTGCACGGTGAGGGTGGCCATCATGCCGGTGAAGGCGGGGAGGAGGACCTCGAGCTGGTCGATGGAGTCGAAGACCGGCTCCTTGTCCTCCTGGAGGTCACGGTTGTAGGCGAGCGGGAGCGCCTTGAGCGTGGCCATCAGGCCCGTGAGGTTGCCGATGAGGCGGCCGGACTTGCCCCGGGCCAGCTCGGCGATGTCCGGGTTCTTCTTCTGCGGCATGATCGACGAGCCCGTCGAGAACGCGTCGTGCAGGGTCACGAAGGAGAACTCCTTCGTGTTCCAGATGATGACCTCCTCGGCGATCCGGGAGAGGTTCACCCCGATCATCGCTGTGATGAAGGCGAACTCGGCGACGAAGTCCCGCGAGGCCGTGCCGTCGATGGAGTTGCCGACGCTGCCGTGCTCGAAGCCGAGGTCCGCGGCGACCGCCTCCGGATCCAGGCCGAGCGAGGAACCCGCGAGGGCGCCGGAGCCGTACGGCGAGACCGCCGTGCGCTCGTCCCACTGACGCAGCCGCTCGGCGTCCCGGGACAGGGCCTGGACATGGGCCAGGACATGGTGGGCGAACAGCACCGGCTGGGCGTGCTGAAGGTGGGTGCGGCCGGGCATCGCCACGTCCGGGTGCGCCTCGGCGAGACCGATCAGCGCGTCCTGGAGCTCGGCGATCAGGCCCGCGACGACGCGCGCGTGGTCGCGCAGGTACATCCGGAACAGCGTGGCGACCTGGTCGTTGCGGGAGCGGCCGGCGCGCAGCTTGCCGCCGAGGTCGGGGCCGAGCCGCTCCAGCAGGCCCCGCTCCAGGGCGGTGTGGACGTCCTCGTCGGCGATCGTGCCGGTGAACGAGCCGTCGGCGACGTCCGCCTCCAGCTGGTCCAGGCCCGCGATCATCCGGGTCAGCTCGTCCTCGGTGAGCAGGCCCGCCTTGTGCAGCACGCGCGCGTGGGCGCGGGAACCGGCGATGTCGTAGGGGGCGAGCCGCCAGTCGAAGTGGACGGACGCGGACAGTTTCGCCAGGGCCTCGGCGGGACCGTCGGCGAAACGACCGCCCCAGAGCCGTACGTCACCGCTGCTGCTGCTCACTGCACTGCTCCTAGGATGTCGTCGTTGGTATGCATGAGTATGCAGACCTTTGCATGATTCGTCAAAGTCGGTGGTCGTGGCGGGGGTGCTGTCCGCCGGTGGCGATATTCGAGGGACAGAGGTTCCCCGCCCCCGGAGAATCCTTGATCATGGGAAAAACCTACGAACGCATAGACGGCAGGCTCCGGACCTTCATCGAGCAGCAGCCGCTCTTCTTCACCGCGACCGCCCCGCTGGCGGCGGACGGCACCGTCAACCTCTCCCCCAAGGGTCTCAGGGGTTCCTTCGTCGTGCTCGACGAACTCACCGTGGCGTACCTGGACTTCGCCGGTTCCACCGCAGAGACGGTCGCGCATCTGCGGGAGAACGGACGGATCACGCTGATGTGGTGCGCCTTCCAGGGGCCGCCGAACATCGTGCGGGTGCACGGGCACGGGGAGGCCGTACTGCGGGACGACCCCCGCTTCGGGGAGCTGCTGGCGCGCTTCGACGGGATCGATCCGGCGCACCACGGGCTGCGGGCGATCGTCGTGGTCACCGCGGAGGTGATCCGGGACAGCTGCGGGTACGCGGTGCCGTTCATGTCCTACGAGCAGGACCGTGATCTGCACGGGCGGCGGTTCGAGCGGGAGGACGACGCCTCGCTGAGCGCGTACTTCGAGAAGAAGGAGCACATCGCCACGAGCCTCGACGGCCTCCCGGGGCTGCCCCTGCCGCTGCCGCCCATGCCCGGGTAGCCACACCCGCGTAGCCACGTCCGGGCAGCCACGTCCCGCGGTGGTCGCTGAACGGCTCGGCGTTCCCTTGCGTATCTCAGGGCCCAGGGAAGACACAAGTCCCCGCTCCCGGAGGAACCGTGACCACGACCCTCGCAAGCGGTCGGGCCGCCAGGCGGCAGACCATGCGTCGGATTCGGCCCCGCCGCTCGCCCGCGGTGCCGTTGCTGTTCGGCCTGTGGGCGGGCGCGGCCGCCGTGCTCTGGCTGTGGTGGGACAACACTCCCGCCGTGGCCGACAGGGCCGGCTGGATCCTGAACGCGGGCCGGATCACCGGGCTGATCGCCGGTTATCTGATGGCGCTGGTGGTGCTCCAGATGGCCCGGGTGCCCGCTCTCGAGCGACGGGTCGGGTCCGACCGGGTCGCGCGCTGGCACGCCATGAGCGGGCGGTACACCCTCTGCCTCGTCATCGCCCATGTCGTGCTCACCATGTGGGGCTACGCCCTCCAGTCCGGCCGCGGCTTCGGCGACATCGTCGCGCAGACGGTCGAGTCGGTGACCGAGCTGCCCGACATGGGCAAGGCCGCCATCGGTACCGGTCTGCTGCTGCTCATCGGACTGGTCTCGGTCGGCGGGGTGCGGCGCAGGCTGCCGTACGACGCCTGGTACCACGTGCATCTGCTGACGTACGCGGCGGTGTTCCTGACGTTCTGGCACCAGATCGCCACCGGCAACGACTTCGCCGTGCAGCCGATCGCGAAGACCGTCTGGACCGGGCTGTACGCCGGGGTCACCGCGCTGATGATCTGGTACCGGGTACTGACGCCGGTCCGGCTGAACCTGCGGCACCGGATGCGGGTCGAGGCGGTGATCGAGGAGACCCCGGGCATCGTGTCCGTGCTGATCAGCGGGCGCAAGCTGCACCGGATGGGCGCGGAGGCGGGCCAGTTCTTCCGCTGGCGGTTCCTCGCGCCGGGCATGCGGTTCAGCTCCCACCCGTACTCGCTGTCGGCGGCGCCCCGGCCGGGTCTGCTGCGGATCACCGTCAAGGCGATCGGCGACCACAGCTCCCGGCTGCGCGACCTCACCCCGGGCACCCGGGTGTGGGCCGAGGGGCCGTACGGGGCGCTGACCGCCCAGCGGCGCAGCCGTGGCAAGGTGCTGCTGGTCGCGGGCGGGGTGGGCATCACGCCGATGCGGGCCCTGTTCGAGACGCTGCCCGGCGCCGCCGGGGACATCACCCTGCTGTACCGGGCCAACAGCACCCAGGACCTGGCGCTGTGGAGCGAGCTGGCGGCGATCGCCGACGAGCGCGGAGCGCGGCTGATGTACGCGGTGAACAGCCCGGACGGGGAACGGCCGGACATCTCCGCGGAGACCCTCCAGCGCAAGATCCCCGACGTCGAACGCCACGACGTGTTCATGTGCGGGCCGACCGGGTTCGCGCGGTCGGTGTACCAGGCACTGCGGGACGCGGGTGTCCCGGCCCGGCGAATCCACCACGAGTCCTTCGAGATGTGACCCCGTCGGGGGCGCGCCAGGAGTTTCGATGAAGAAGAACCACCCCGTCCGCCGTTTCGTGCTGGCCACCGCCGCGACCGTGTCCGGGATCGTGCTGCTGCTGTCGCTGAAGCCGGGGACGGACCCGGCCAGCGCGGCGGCGCAGGTCCCGGCCCCGCCGCCCGTCGCCCAGGGCGGCGCGGCGGGCGGTGCGGCGGGCGGTGCGGCGGGCGGCGGCGCGGGCGGCGCCCAGGTCCCCGCCGGCACCACCGTCACCGGCACGGCCGCCCGCACCCAGTACGGGCCCGTCCAGGTCCGGGTCACCGTCGTCGGCGGGAAGATCACGCAGGCCGCGGCGGTGCAGGCGCCCAGCGGCGGCCGCAGTTCGGAGATCAGCAACAACGCCGTGCCGCGCCTCAACCAGGCGGCGGTGGCGGCGCAGAACGCGCAGATCGACACGGTCTCGGGAGCGACGTACACCAGCGAGGGCTACCGGCAGTCCCTCCAGTCGGCTCTCGACCAGGTCTCCGGTGCCTGAGGGCGACCGGTCACCGGCTCCCGCCGCGGTACGTCGGACGGAAGAGGTCATGGGGACGGTCTTCTCCTTCGACGTCCGCGGCGGGGACCCCGATGCGGTCCGGGCGGCCCTGGCCGACGCCGTGGCCGAACTGCACCGGGCCGACGAGGTGTTCAGCACCTATCGCGAGGACAGTCAGCTCTCCCGGCTGGCCCGTGGCGAGGTCTCCCTGGCCGAGTGCGCCCCGGAGGTCGCCGAGGTGCTCGCGCTGGGCGCGCGGGCCGAGCGGGTCAGCAACGGCTGGTTCAGCACGTCCTACGCGGGCCGGCTGGACCCGACCGGCATCGTCAAGGGCTGGGCGACGGAACGGGCCGCCCGGCGGCTGACGGCCGCCGGGGCGACCGGGGTCAGTGTCAACGGCGGCGGGGATGTGCAGCTGCTGGGCGCTCCCGGTGCCGAACGCCCTTGGCGGGTGGGGGTGTCGGACCCGCTGCGGCCCGGCGGCCTGGCGGCGGTGATCTCGGCCGGCACGGCCCCCGAACTGGCGGTCGCCACCTCCGGCACCGCCGAACGCGGCAGCCACATCACGGACCCGAGCACGGGCCGCTCCGCGGTGACCGACCTGCTGGCGGTGACCGTCGTGGCGCCGTCTCTGACCTGGGCCGACTGCTGGGCCACGGCGGCTTTCGCGATGGGCTCACGCGAAGGCCTGGCCTGGCTGGAGTCCCTCCCCGACGCCGAAGGCCTCCTCATCACGGCGGGCGACGAGGTCCGCTGCACCCAGGGCCTCGCGGCCTGGCTCGGCTGAGCGACGCGCGGCCCTGCGGGGCGGACCGGCCGTCCTGGCCCGCCCCTCAGTGACCGTTCTGGGCCAGCCTCAGCAGATGGTCGGCCAGCGCCTGCCCACCCGTAGGGTTCCGGCTGATCAGCATCAGCGTGTCGTCCCCGGCGATCGTCCCGAGGATGTCGTGCAGTTCGGCCTGGTCGATCGCCGAGGCCAGGAACTGCGCGGCCCCCGGCGGCGTCCGCAGCACCACGAGGTTCGCGGACGCCTCCGCGGAGATCAGCAGCTCCTGGGAGAGCCGCCGCATCCGCTCCTCCTTGGCCGACTCCCCCAGCGGGGCACGCGGGGTGCGGAACCCGCCCTCGCTCGGCACGGCGTAGATCAGCTCGCCGTCGGTGTTGCGGATCTTCACCGCGTTCAGTTCGTCCAGGTCCCGGGAGAGCGTGGCCTGCGTGACGGTCAGTCCGTCGTCCGCGAGCAGCTTGGCCAGCTGGCTCTGGGACCGCACGGGCTGCCGGTTGAGGATGTCCACGATCCGCCGGTGACGGGCGGTGCGGGTCTGCGGCACGGCCGGCCCGGAGGTCGATTCGTGGTCCTGCGCGTGACTCATCGTCGTCTCATTCTCCGGCTCGTCCGTCCCCGATCGCGTCAAGAATGCCGGGCAGTGCCTGAAGCAGCGCTTCCACTTCCTCGTCGCCGATGATCAGCGGCGGCATGAGCCGTACGACATCGGGAGCGGGCGCGTTCACCAGGAAACCGGCGTCCTGAGCCGCCTGCTGCGCCTGGGGCGCGAGTGGCTCGGTGAGCACGATACCCAGGAGCAGGCCGGCGCCCCGGACATGGGAGACCAGCGGATGGCCGAGGGCCTCGATTCCGGCGCGCAGGGTCTCGCTCTGCCGCTTGACGGCGGCCAGCAGCCCCTCGCTCGCGATGGTGTCGAGGACGGCGAGGCCCGCGGCGCAGGCGACCGGGTTGCCGCCGAACGTGGTGCCGTGGTGGCCCGGCCGGAGCAGCTCCGCGGCGCGGCCGAAGGCGACGGTGGCGCCGAGCGGGAGGCCGCCGCCGAGCTGCTTGGCGAGGGTGACCACGTCGGGCAGGACGCCCTCGTGGGCCTGGTACTCGAACCAGTGGCCGGTGCGGCCGATGCCGGTCTGCACCTCGTCCAGGACGAGGAGCGCGCCGGTGGCGGCGGTGATGGCGCGGGCGGCCTTGAGGTAGCCGGGGGGCGGCACGACGACGCCGTTCTCGCCCTGGACCGGCTCGATGATCACCAGCGCGGTGTCCTCGGTGACGGCCGCGGCCAGGGCCTGGGCGTCGCCGTAGGGGACGTGGGTGACCTCGCCGGGCAGCGGCAGGAAGGGGTCCTGCTTGGCGGGCTGGCCGGTGAGGGCCAGGGCACCCATGGTGCGGCCGTGGAAGCCGCCCTGGGTGGCGACCATGTGGGTGCGCCCGGTGAGCCGGCCGATCTTGAACGCGGCCTCGTTGGCCTCGGCGCCGGAGTTGCAGAAGAAGACCTTGCCGTCCCGGCCGAACAGGGTCAGGAGCCGCTCGGCGAGGGCGACGGTCGGCTCGGCCATGAAGAAGTTGGAGATGTGGCCGAGGGAGGCGATCTGGCGGCCGACGGCCTCGACCACGGCCGGGTGGGCGTGGCCGAGGGCGTTGGTGGCGATGCCGCCGACGAAGTCGAGGTACTCCCGGCCGTCGGCGTCCCAGACCTTCAGGCCCTCACCGCGCACGAGGGGCAGGCGCGGGGTGCCGTAGTTGTTCATCAGGGCGCCCTGCCAGCGCGCGGTCAGTTCCTGGTTGCTCATGACTCCCCCTGATCGGCTCCGTCGGGCACGACCATCGTGCCGATGCCTTCGTCCGTGAAGATCTCCAGCAGGATCGAGTGCTGGACCCGGCCGTCGATGACGCGGGCGGTTCGCACGCCGTTGCGTACGGCGTGCAGACAGCCCTCCATCTTCGGGACCATGCCGGCGGACAGGTCGGGCAGCAGCTTCTCCAGCTGTGAGGCGGTGAGGCGGCTGATCACCTCGTCGCTGTTCGGCCAGTCCTCGTAGAGGCCCTCGACGTCGGTGAGGACCATGAGGGTCTCGGCGCCCAGGGCGGCGGCGAGGGCGGCGGCCGCGGTGTCGGCGTTGACGTTGTAGACGTGTCCGTCGTCCTGGCTGCGGGCGATGGACGACACGACCGGGATACGGCCGTCCGCGAGCAGGGCCTCGATCGCGCCGCTGTCGATGGCGGTGATCTCGCCGACCCGCCCGATGTCGACGCTCTCGCCGTCGATCCGGGGCAGGTGCTTGGTGGCGGTGATGGTGTGCGCGTCCTCGCCGGTCAGGCCGACGGCCAGCGGGCCGTGCTGGTTGAGCAGACCGACGAGTTCGCGCTGCACCTGCCCGGCGAGCACCATGCGGACGACGTCCATCGCGTCCTCGGTGGTGACGCGCAGGCCGGCCTTGAACTCGCTGACGATGCCGTGCCGGTCGAGGGCGGCGCTGATCTGGGGGCCGCCGCCGTGCACGACGACGGGCCTCAGGCCGGCGTGCCGCAGGAAGACGACGTCCTGGGCGAAGGCGGCCTTCAGCTCCTCGTTCACCATGGCGTTGCCGCCGAACTTGATGACGACGGTCCGGCCGTGGTGACGGGTCAGCCAGGGCAGCGCCTCGATGAGGATCTGTGCCTTCGGCAGCGCGGTGTGCTTACGGGTGCTCATGACGAGTAGGCGCTGTTCTCGTGGACGTACTCGGCGGTCAGGTCGTTGGTCCAGATCGTGGCGGTCTCGGAGCCCGCGGCGAGGTCGGCGACGATGTGCACCTCGCGGTAGCGCATGTCGACCTTCTCGCGGTCCTCGCCGACGCCGCCGTTCTTGCAGACCCAGACGCCGTTGATGGCGACGTTGAGCCGGTCCGGTTCGAAGGCGGCGCCCGTGGTGCCGATCGCGGAGAGCACCCGGCCCCAGTTGGGGTCCTCGCCGTGGATGGCGCACTTGAGGAGGTTGTTGCGGGCGATGGAGCGGCCCACCTCCACGGCGTCGTCCTCGGTCGCGGCGTTGATCACCTCGACCTTGATGTCCTTGCTGGCGCCCTCGGCGTCCCGGATCAGCTGCTGGCCCAGGTCGTCGCAGACCTGGCGGACGGCCGCGGCGAACTCGTCCTCGGCCGGGGTGACGCCCGCGGCGCCGGAGGCGAGCAGCAGCACGGTGTCGTTGGTGGACATGCAGCCGTCGGAGTCGACGCGGTCGAAGGTGACCTTGGTGGCGCCGCGCAGGGCCCGGTCCAGGACGGCGCTGTCGACGTCGGCGTCGGTGGTGACGACGACCAGCATGGTGGCGAGGCCGGGGGCCAGCATGCCCGCACCCTTGGCCATGCCGCCCACGGTCCAGCCGTCCTTGGTGACGACGGACGTCTTGTGGACGGTGTCGGTGGTCTTGATGGCGATGGCGGCCTTCTCGCCGCCGTGTTCCGAGAGCTGGGCGGCGGCGGTCTCGACGCCGGGCAGCAGCTTGTCCATCGGGAGCAGCACACCGATCAGGCCGGTCGAGCAGACGGCGACCTCGCCGGCGCCGACACCGAGGACGTCGGCCACCTTCTCGGCGGTGGCGTGGGTGTCCTGGAAGCCCTTGGGGCCGGTGCAGGCGTTGGCCCCGCCGGAGTTGAGGACGACGGCGGCGAGTTCACCGGCTGTGAGGACCTGCTGCGACCACTGGACGGGCGCGGCCTTGACGCGGTTGGAGGTGAAGACGCCCGCGGCGGCGCGGCGCGGACCGGTGTTGACCACGAGGGCCAGGTCCGGGTTGCCGTTCTGCTTGATGCCTGCGGCGATGCCGGAGGCCGTGAAGCCCTTGGCAGCGGTGACACTCACTGGGTCTCCTCGTTCGCTTCTCCGCCCGTGCAGCGCAGCGGTGCGGCTTTCGTCGTTGTCTGCGGACCGGCGGCTGCACGCACGTCGCTCACGGTGCGACTCCGATCGTGGAAAGCCCGGTGGTCTGGTCGAGACCGAGGGCGATGTTCATGCTCTGGACGGCACCGCCCGCGGTGCCCTTGGTCAGGTTGTCGATGGCGCTGACCGCGATGACACGGCCGGCCGCCTCGTCGTACGCCACCTGCACCTGTACGGCGTTGGAGCCGTACACGGAGGCGGTGGCGGGCCACTGTCCCTCGGGGAGGAGGTGGACGAAGGGCTCGTCCGCGAAGGCCTTCTCGTAGGCGGTGCGGACGGCTTCCGCGGTGACCGCGTCCCGGGCCTTCGCGCTGCACGTGGCGAGGATGCCGCGGGGCATCGGGGCGAGGGTCGGGGTGAAGGAGACGCTCACCCTGTCCCCGGCGACCCCGCTGAGGTTCTGGATCATCTCGGGGGTGTGCCGGTGGCCGCCGCCGACGCCGTACGGGGTCATGGAGCCCATGACCTCGCTGCCCAGCAGATGCGCCTTGGGGGCCTTGCCGGCGCCGGAGGTGCCGGAGGCGGCGACGATCACGGCCTCGTGCTCGACGAGTCCCGCGGCGTACGCCGGGAACAGGGCGAGGGAGACCGCGGTGGGGTAGCAACCGGGTACCGCGATGCGCTTGGACCCCTCCAGCGCGGCGCGGGCACCCGGAAGTTCGGGAAGGCCGTAGGGCCAGGTGCCGGCGTGCGGGGAGCCGTAGAAGCTCTCCCAGTCGGCGGCGTCCTTCAGCCGGAAGTCGGCGCCCATGTCGACGACCAGGACGTCCGGTCCGAGCTGCTCGGCGACGGCGGCGGACTGGCCGTGCGGCAGGGCGAGGAACACGACGTCGTGCCCGGCGAGCACCTCGGGGGTTGTCTCCTGGAGCACCCGGTCGGCCAGGGGCAGCAGGTGGGGCTGGAGCGCCCCGAGCCGCTGTCCGGCGTTGGAGTTGGCGGTCAGGGCACCGATCTCGACCTCGGGGTGCCCCAGGAGCAGGCGCAGCACCTCCCCGCCCGCGTACCCGCTCGCTCCGGCCACTGCCGCTCGCACCGTCATGGAACCCTCCTCCTGGATGGCATGACTATACGTATCGATGCACGTTTATGCAATCACGGACCGGGGGCCGGTCCGGTGATGCCCAGCGCTGCGGGCCGCCACCCGAGGGCGGCGACCCGCTGGCCAGACTTCCCGGTCAGGGCCGTCGGATACGCGGGAAGGTGACAGAGTCCGGCGGGAAGTTGTCCACGCACCCCCGGGCGGAGCCCCGGTGACGCGAACGGCAGGATGGGTGGTCGGCACACCGCGCACACCGGGCACACCGGGCACACCGGGCACACCGCGTGACGGCGTACGGGACGGAGGGCGAAGGGCGATGGGCGAGTTCTGGCCAGTGCCGGATGTGTTCGCCTACCTGGCGGGGAGCTGGCGGGTGGCGCGGGTGGTCCGGGATCTCACGGACGGCACCGAGGGCACGTTCGCCGGGACCACCGCCTTCACGCCCCTGGACGGCGGGGGTCTGCTGCACCACGAGTCGGGCACCTTCACCTGGCGCGGCACGGAGCGGCCCGCCGAGCGCACCCTGCGGTTCCTGCCGGGGCCGCGGCCGGGGACGGCGGACGTACGGTTCGCCGACGGGCGGGCGTTCCACGACCTGGACCTGACCACGGGACAGCACACCGTCGGCCACCCGTGCGCGGCCGACCTCTACCGGGGCGAGTTCACGGTCACCGGCGCGGACCGCTGGCGCACGGTGTGGCGGGTCGGCGGCCCGGCCAAGAACCTGCTGCTGACGACCGACTACGAGGCGCGGGCGTAGGACCCGTCGAAGCGCAGGTTCCAGCGGCCGTGGTGGCCCGCCAGGGTGGTGATGGACAGCGGCCGCACATCGAGGTTCCAGTAGGTCGCGGGCGGCGCCTTCAGGGCGTAGACCAGCGCGGCCCGGATGACGGAGGGCTCGGCGACGGCGACGATCCGGCAGCCGTCCTCGGGCGGCCGGGTGTCCAGCCAGCCGCCGACCCGGGAGATGAACCCGATCAGCGACTCGCCGCCGTGCGGCATCGAGCGCGGGTCGGCGAGCCAGGCGTCGACCGCGCCGGGCTCGCGCGCCATCGCCTCGCCGAGGGTGAGCCCGCGCCAGCGGCCCATGTCGCAGTCGCGCAGGGCGAGCTGCACGAGCGGCGCGTAGCCCAGGGCGTCGCCGGTCGCGCGGCAGCGCGCGGTGGGCGAGCAGTAGCGCAGATCGGCGTGCGCCAGCGGGTACAGCCCGAAGGCCTCGTGCTGGATCTCGTCCCAGCCCGCCTGGTCCAGCGGCCGTTCGTCCTGGAAGCGCTCCGCGAGCAGCGGGGAGCTGCGCGCGGCCGCGACGAAAGTGACCCGAAGTGCCATGCGGGGATGGTGAGCCGAGAAACCGGGCAGGTCAAGAGCTGTTACCTCTGGGTTACCCAGGGTGGCCCCGGATTCACTGGCCGAAAACGAGCGCCATGAACCGGTCGGGCCGCTCCAGCGGCGCGAAACCCGCCCTGGCGTACACGTCGTGAGCGTCATGGGTGGCCAGCAGGACCCGCCGCAGCCCGAGGGGGCTCAGCTCGTCGCGTACCGCCGCCGCCAGGGCGGTGCCGATGCCCTTGCCGCGCGCCGAGGGGTCCACGTACACGTCGCAGAGCCAGGCGAACGTGGCCCGGTCGGTCACCACCCGCGCGTACGCCACCTGCTCGCCCGAGGCGCTGTCGTAGACCCCGAGGTTGAGCGAGGCGGCGATGGCCCGGTCCTGCTTCTCGCGCGGCCGGCCGAGCGCCCAGTACGCGTCGGTGGACAGCCAGTGGTGCACCCGCGCCGCGTCGATGCGCTCGGGGTCGGTGGAGATCTCGTAGCCGTCGGGCAGCGCGAAGGTGTCTGTCATGGCGGGAGGCTCGCAGGCCGTCGCCGGCCGGGGCCACGGGTTTTCGCCCGGAGCGCCGCGCGGCCGTCACCGGCGGGGGCCCGGCGCCTTCGCCCGGAGCACCTCGTCGCAGGCCGCCCGCAGCCGGCGTACGCCCTCCGTGATCTCGCTCGTGCCGGCGACCGCGGCGAAGCTCAGGCGCAGATGCCCCGCGGGCGGTTCGGCGCAGAAGTACGGCCGGCCGGGGGTGAGGGCGACGCCCGCGCGCGCACCGGCCGCCGGGAGGGCGGACTCCTCGAGGCCCTCGGGCAGCCGCGCCCAGAGCTGGTAGCCGCCGCAGGGCACATGCGGCAGGTCGAGCTCGGGCAGGGTCAGCCGCAGTGCCGAGACCATGGCGTCGCGCCGGGCGCGCAACTGTGCCCCGAGGGAGCGCAGATGGCGGGGCCAGGCCGGGGAGCCGACCAGTTCCAGGGCCGCCTCCTGAAGGGGCCGGGGCACGAAGAAGGTGTCGACGACCTGGATGGCGCGCAGCCGTTCCAGCACCGGCCCGCGGGCGGCCAGCGCGCTCACCCGGAAGCTCGGCGAGGTCGCCTTGGTGAGCGAGCCGACGTGCACGACGACGCCGTCGGGGTCGTCGGCGGCCAGCGGGCGCGGCAGTTCGCCCGCGTCCTCGTGTGCGAGGCGCCGCACGAAGTCGTCCTCGACGACGAACGCCCCGGCCTCGCGCGCGATGCGCAGCACCTCGCCGCGCCGCTCGGGGGCGAGCACCGCGCCGGTGGGGTTCTGGAACAGCGGCTGGCAGACGAACACCCGGGCCCCGGTCGCCCTGAACGCGTCGGCCAGCAGCTCGGGGCGTACGCCGTCGGCGTCCATCGGCACCGGCACCGGGCGCAGTCCCGCCGCGCGGGCGATGGCCAGCATGCCCGGGTAGGTGGGCGATTCGACGAGGACGGGGGCGCCGGGCGGGGCCAGGGCGCGGAAGGCGGTGGTGAGCGCGGACTGTCCGCCGGCCGCGATCAGCACGTCGGCGGCGCCGACGGTGTCCCCGATGCCGCGCGCGAACCACTCGCGCAGTTCGGGCAGCCCGTCCAGCGGCGGCCGCCCCCACGCGCCGGGCCGGCGTCCGGCCCGGGACAGGGCCGCGGCCATCGCCTTCTCCGGCTGGAGGGAGGGGTGCAGATAGCCGCCGTTGAACTCGGTCACCCCGGGCGGCGGGGCCGCGAGCGACACCGTCACCCCGGAGGCGTCCACGGTGCGCGGTACGACATCGGCGGCGCCGTCGGCGCTGAGGGCGACCTCCTGCCAGGAGGTGTCCCCGGCCGCCGCGGGCGTCTCGCGGGGCCGCGCCCGGAAGGCACCCGCTCCGGGCCGGGTCACCACCAGCCCCTCGGCGGCGAGCTGCGCCAGGGCCCGCGACACGGTCACCGGGCTGACCCGGAACCGCTCGACAAGGGCACGGCTCGACGGCAGCTTCTCACCTGTAGAGTAGCGGTTGAGTTCACCGCGCAGGCTGTTGGCCAGTTCACCGACACTGCTACGCTCTTGCATGAGAGCACAGAGTAGCGCTATCGCCCCGAGCCGGATAGCGGTGGACGCCCCGCAGCAGCCCGCCTTCGGTGTCCTCCAGGCCGCCCTCGGCGTCACCGCCTTCTCGCTCACCTTTCCCGCGACCGCCTGGGGCCTCGAGGGGTTCGGCCCCTGGTCGCTGGTGGCGGTGCGCGCCGTCCTCGCCGCGCTGATCGCGGGCGGCTGTCTGCTCGCGCTGCGGATACCGCTGCCCGCACGGGCGCACTGGCCGGGGCTCGCGGTCGTGGCCGCGGGAGTCGTCGTCGGCTTCCCGCTGCTCACCACGCTCGCGCTGCAGACCTCCACCACCGCGCACGCGGCCGTGGTGGTCGGGCTGCTGCCCCTGACGACCGCCCTGTTCTCCGCGCTGCGGATGGGCACCCGACCCTCGCGGACCTTCTGGCTGGCGGCGCTGGCCGGGGCCGCCGCGGTCGCCGTGTTCACCGTGCAGCAGAGCGGGGGCGCCCTCGGCGGCGCCGACCTGTATCTGTTCGGGGCGCTGCTGGTGTGCGCGGCGGGCTACACGGAGGGCGGACGGCTGGCCCGGGTGATGCCCGGCTGGCAGGTCATCGGCTGGGCCCTGGTGCTCTGCCTGCCGCTCGCCGTGGCCGCCTCGGCGGTGGCGCTGACCCACGAGCCCGCCGAGCTCACCGCGCACAGCGTGGCGGGGCTGCTGTGGGTCGCAGCGGGCTCGCAGTTCCTGGGGCTCGTGGTCTGGTACCGGGGCATGGCCTCCATCGGCATCCCGAAGGCCAGCCAGTTGCAGTTGGCCCAGCCGCTGCTCACACTGGTGTGGTCGGTGCTGCTGCTGGGCGAGCACCTGACAGTGGCCGCCCCGCTGACGGCCGCGGCGGTGCTGGTGTGCATCGCCGTCACGCAGCGGGCCCGCGGCTGAGGGGACCGCGCGGACCGCTCTCCCGCACCCCTCCCGCCGTAGACTCAAGGCCACGGACCGCTGCTCCGCACCCGTGAGGAGGCCCAGATGCGTGCAACCGTGGGCGACCAGCTTGTCCAGCACGGAAGGGTGGTCGGCCAACACGACAAGGTCGGCGAGATCGTCGAAGTGATGGGCCAGCAGGGCAATCCCCCGTACCGCGTCCGCTTCGAGGACGGGCACGAGGGCATCTGCTCGCCCGGACCGGACACCGAGATCCGGCACATGAGGCCGATGTCCGGAAAGTGAGCCGGCACGGTCAGCTCGGGGGCATCGCCGGCCCGCTGTAATGGTCGGCGATCACCCGCTGCATCGCCCCGACGCGGTCGACGGCCACGTCCGTCGCCGCGAAGAAGACGTGCCCGCGCACCTCGGCGTGGCTCCGGGCCAGCGTGAGGTGCCGGGAGAGCTCCGCCGGCTTCTGCCAGGCCGTCGGCTGCGCCGGGTCGCCCGCCCTGTACAGGGCCTCGCCGATGTACAGCTGGGTGCCGGTGCCCTTGGCGACCTGGGCCCACCAGGGGACCAGCTCGGCGTAGTCGGCGGCGGTGTGGCCGATGTGCCAGTAGAGCTGCGGGCAGACGTAGTCGATCCAGTTCTCGCGCACCCACTTGCGGGTGTCGGCGTAGAGGTCGTCGTACGCCTGGAGGGCCCGGGTGTCCGAACCGCGCGAGTCGCTGCCCTTGTTGCGCCACACCCCGAACGGGCTGATGCCGAAGCGGGTGCCGGGCCGCGCCTTCGTGATCCCGGCCGCGGTGTCGCGCACGAGCCGGTCGATGTTGTCCCGCCGCCAGGCGGCGCGGCTGGTGAACGCGCCGCCGTGCAGGTCGTAGGCGCGGGCGTCGTCGAAGGTCTGGCCGGGGACGGGATAGGGGTAGAAGTAGTCGTCGAAGTGCACGGCGTCGACCGGGTACCGGCGGACGGCGTCGAGCATCGCGTCCTGCACGAAGGTACGGACCTCGGGCAGGCCCGGGTTGTAGTAGAGCCGGCCGCCGTGGGCCACGACCCAGTCCGGGCGGCGGCGGGCCGGATGGCCGGCCACCAGCCGCCCCGGGTCGGCGTGCAGCGCGATCCGCAGCGGGTTGAACCAGGCGTGCAGCTGCAGTCCGCGCGCGTGCGCCTCGGTCACGGCGGTGCCCAGCGGGTCCCAGCCCGGGTCGCGGCCCTGCACGCCGGTCAGACTCTGCGCCCACGGCTCGTACGGCGAGGGCCACAGCGCGTCGGCCGTCGCCCGCACCTGGAAGATCACCGTGTTCAGACCGCACGCGACGGCCCGGTCGAGGTGGGTGATCAGCTCCGCGCGCTGCGCGGCGGCGGACAGCCCGGGGCGCGAGGGCCAGTCACGGTTGGCGACCGTCGCGAGCCACATCCCCCGCATCTCCACCAGCGCGCGCGGGCGCCCGCCCGGGTCCGCGCCGACGTCTCTCGCCCCGGCCTCACCTGCCGTGACCAGGCTGGACAGTGCCGCCACCGCGAACGCTCGCCGTGACATCCGTCCCATGCGGGCACCTCTGACTCTCCGTATCGGCTCCACCACGGTTCGATTACGCGCCCAGCATGCCCCGACCCCGGCGATCGATCATCGATTCCTGGGGGTAACGTGCACGAACGGAGCACGGCGGAACCACCGCCGACTGCCACAGCCGTACACAAGCAGCGAAAGGGACGATGTGACAGACATCGAGCGCGTCGGAGTGGTGGGCTGCGGTCAGATGGGCGCGGGCATCGCCGAGGTGTGCGCCCGCGCCGGACTGGACGTCAAGGTCGCCGAAACCACCGGCGAGGCCCTGGAGATCGGCCGCACCCGGCTGTTCAACTCCCTGGCCAAGGCCGCCGAGCGAGGCAAGCTCTCGGAGGAGGAGCGGGACGCCACACTGGCGCTCCTGAGCTTCACCACCGACCTCGGCGAGTTCGCCGACCGCGATCTGGTGATCGAGGCGGTCGTGGAGAACGAGCAGGTCAAGACCGAGATCTTCCAGGTCCTGGACCAGGTCATGACCCGCCCGGACGCGATCCTGGCCTCCAACACCTCCTCCATCCCGCTGGTGAAGCTGGCCGTGGCGACCTCCCGCCCCGACCATGTGATCGGCATCCACTTCTTCAACCCGGCCCCCGTGCAGAAGCTCGTCGAGCTGATCCCGGCGCTGACCACCTCCGAGGGCACGATCAGCCGTGCCCAGGGCTTCGCGGAGAAGCTGCTCGGCAAGCACGCGATCCGCGCCCAGGACCGCTCGGGCTTCGTGGTCAACGCGCTGCTGGTGCCCTACCTGCTCTCGGCGATCCGGATGTTCGAGTCCGGCATCGCCAGCCGCGAGGACATCGACAACGGCATGGAGTACGGCTGCGCCCACCCGATGGGCCCGCTGAAGCTCTCCGACCTGATCGGTCTGGACACCATCGTCTCGATCGCCGACTCGATGTACGCGGAGTACAAGGAGCCGCTGTACGCCGCTCCCCCGCTGCTCCAGCGCATGGTGGACGCGGGCCGGCTGGGCCGGAAGTCCGGTTCGGGCTTCTACACCTACAGCTGATCACACACGGTCGTCGTCGCGGGCCCGGCACTCTTCGGAGCGCCGGGCCCGCCGCGTTTCGCACACCATGACGGCAGCTTCTGGGGACGCCGCGGAGATCCATCGGACGGGACCTAGGTCGGGACGTCCTGGCCCAGCCTGAGATGGTGCAGTAACAGCAGTGCGGCCGCCATGTTGGCGGCCGGGACCTCGCCGCGGGCGACCATGTCGGGAACGAGCTTGAGCGGAATCCACTCCCGGCGGTCGGACTCGAAGTCGTCCACGGGGTGCCCTACATAGTCGCCCTCGTCGGACCAGTAGATGTGGTGCCGGGCGTCGGTGAGCCCGTTGCACGGCTCCACGCTCATCAGGTGGCGCAGGGGTCCCGGCCGCCAGCCGGTCTCCTCCTCCATCTCCCTGGCGGCCGCGCGGGCTATGTCCTCGCCGTCCTCGACCACTCCCGCCGCGAGTTCCCAGCCCCAGCTGTCGGTGATGAAACGATGGCGCCACAGCAACAGGACCTCGTTGGCCTCGTTCACCACCGTGGCCACGGCGACGGGCCGCAGCCGGATCAGGAAGTGGTCGAGATGCCTGCCGTCGGGCAGCTCGACATCCGCCAGATTGACGCTGAACCAGCGGTTTGAGTACACAGTTTGTTCGTTCTGTTTCGTCCACTGCACGGTTCTGCCACCTTCCGTCGAGTAAGTGGCAATATCGCAGCAGGAGCGGTCCGGCAGCAGGCGCAGGGACTAGCCATCGCAGCGCGCTGGGCGCACAGCGGTCACACAGGAGCCGGAGCCCTCGGTCCGTCACAGCGGTACGCGCAGGGCCCCGTCGATGAGTTCCGCCGCCTCGGCCGTGCCCGCGCAGCCGCTGCTCGCCAGATGCCGGCGCACCGCCCGGAGTCTGTCCCGCAGGCGCTGCGACTCCATTCCCCGGGCCTGCTCGGCCATCTCCACGGCGGTCACCACTGCTTTGTCGGCATTCCCCTGACGCAGCTCGATCGTGGTGAGCATGGCCAGCCGGTGCACCCGCCCGCGGTCGTGGGCCGGGGTGTCCACCGCGGCCGCCGCGTGCTCGGCCGCGGCCCGCAGCTCCCCGAGGCTGAGCAGTGCCTCCGCCACCTGGACGTTGACCAGGCCCGGCTGGACATAGCCGGTCTCATCGGGTTCGTGCCCCCGGCGGATGCGTTCGGCGGCGGTCTCGGCCCGCCGGATGCAGGACAGCGCGCTCGTGCCGTCGCCCAGGTGCGCGTACGCCTTCGCCTGCATCGCGTACAGATCGGAGGCGAGTGCGGGTGTGATGTGCTTGCCGGCCGCCCGCAGCGCCGCCTCCGCGAAGGCGACCGCCTGGCGGTGCTCGCGCATGTACAGCGACTGGTTGACCAGCAGCGCGATCACATACGCGCCGAGCCCCATGTCACCGCTGGCCTTCGCCAGCCGCAGCGCCTGGTGGAAGTAGCGCTGGGCGAGACCGTGCGCGTCGGAGTCGTAGGCGCAGATCCCGGCGATGGCCACCAACCCGCCCGTCGCACGGTGCAGTTGACGGCCCGTGGCATCGGTGTAGCTGCCGCGCAGCAGCGGCGCGGCCTCGGCGTTGAGGAAGCCCACTATCCGGCTGCGCGTCGCGATGCCGCCCGCCTTGCGGTACAGCTGCTCGTAGTGCGTACGCGCCGCCCGCAGCATGTCCAGGTCGGCCGGGGTGACCCGGTGCCGGCCGCCGCGCGAGACGTCCACGTCCTCGGGCGGGTTCTCCCACTCCCACACCGGCATCACCGCGGGAGTGCCGGTGACCGCGGGCGCGCCCAGGATGTGCGGGCGCTGCTGCTCGTCGGAGCGCCACAGGGCGGTGGCCCGCTCGACGAACCCGGACAGCGAGCCGGAGTGGGCGACGGTCGGCTCGCCCGGTACGCCCAGGCCGATGTCGTCGAGGGTGACCGGGCGGTGCAGCCGGGCCGCGAGCACCTCGCAGATCAGATCGGGGACCTGGCCGCGCGGGCGCTGGCCCTTCAGCCAGCGGGTCACGGCCGTGTGTTCGTAACGCAGCGTCAGACCTCGGGCCCGTCCGGCCTGGTTGACGTGCGCGGCCAGCCCTGCGTGCGAGACCCCGGCCTCGTCCAGGATCGCGTCGAGGAGTGTGTTGGGCTGCATGGGTGCCCCCGAAGGCTCGGTGCCGGACAGCGTAGTGGTTCGGGCTTCACACGGGGTGTGAACGGAGTACGCGAATCCGTACCGTGTGCGCACTGTTGCGGAGAGTTTGCGGCCGGTTGACTGGGTTGCCTCGCAAGAGGCCGGCCGGGCCGCCGGCTCCCCCTCGTAAAGTACGGCGGCCCGCTTTCGCGCCGTCCGCCCCGCTGCCTGCCCGACACTCCGTGGCGGGGCGGACGGCGACGCCGGCCCGTGCGAACCGCCGCCGGGCTACAGGTGATCCGTCGGCGGCGGGTGGGTGATCGCCTCTCGCGCGGTTCCCCGCGCCGTCGATGACCGGCACCGGGCCGCGCTCCGGTCGTTCCGGAGTATCAGCAGAGCGATGTCGTCCGCCGGTCTGCCTCCTGTGTGCTCCAGCAAGGAGCGCAGGACCGAACGGGTCATCACCCGAGGGCAGTCGGCGGCTGCCCTCGTCAACGCCAGGCGTAGATCGAAGTAGTGGCCCCTGCTGTCCCGGGCGTCCTCCGCTCCGTCCGTGTAGAGGACCAGGGACTGGCCCGGTCGAAGCCGGCCGCACGGCAGGACGGGCAGTTCGGAGGGCAGCGGGAAGAGACCCAGCGGCGGGAGAGGGTCGGCGCGGGCCAGTGGGTCGACGGCCGCGCCCGCGATCCGGTACGGCCAGGGATGACCGCAGTTGAGGGCGGCGAGCCCGCCGTCCCGGTGGATCTCAAGGAGCAGCACGGTGACGAACTCCTCCGCCACCGGCGTCTCCTGGACCCGTCCCCGCAGATGCCGGGCCAGCGCCCGGTCCATCCGGCGCAGCACCCGCCCCAGGTCGGGTTCGTCGTGCGCGGCCTCCCGGAAACTGCCGAGCAGTGCGGCCACGGTGCCGAACGCGCCGATGCCGTGCCCGCGTACGTCGCCCATCACCACGCGCACGCTGTGCTCGGTGGCGACGACCTCGTACAGATCGCCCCCGACGCACGCGCCACGGTCGGCGGAGAGCTGTGCGGCGGCGGTGCTCAGCCCGTCGATCCACGGCGGCGGCGGCCGCAGCAGCACGCTCTGGGCGGCCCGCGCGACCCGGCGTGCCTGTCCCAACTCCCTCAGCAGCAGCCGCCGGACGTGGAGTATCAGCCCGGTGCCGACGGCGAAGAACACGGCACAGGTGACGATCCGCTCGGCGAGCCCGGACGGTGTCCCGCCCGGCCAGGCCAGTTTGTACGTGATCGCCATCGCGCCCCATACCGCGGGCGGCCCCAGCACCCGGGCTCCGCGCAGCGGCCGCCTGATGCGGATCATGTCCGTCGGCCCCCCGTCCAGGCCCTGACAACACAGAATCGGACCGGCCCCGAAAGGCCGGTCCGATTCTGTCGGGGTCGTGGCTCAGAAGGGCCACTTCACCCTTTTCTGCCACTCATACGAGTGACGTGACCACGATCCCCCTGAAACTCATCCGCGAAGAACCGCCCCGGTCCGCTCACCGGCGAGGGCCACCGCGGCATCGCGCGCGGCGGACGCCTCGTCCACGGTCAGCGTGCGGTCGACGGCACGGAACCGCAGCGCGTACGCGAGGGACTTGCGCCCCTCACCAAGCTGCTCCTCGTTCTCGTACACGTCGAACAGCCGGATGGCTTCCAGCAGTTCACCGGCCCCGTCGCGCAGCGCCGCCTCGACCTCCGCGGCCGGCACCGGCTTGTCCACGACGAGCGCGACGTCCTGAGTGGCCACGGGGAACGCGGAGATGCCCGGCGCCTGGGGCACACCGTCCGAGACCCGCTCCAGCGCGTCCAGGTCCAGCTCCATCGCGCAGGCACGGTCGGGCAGACCGAAGGCCTTCACGACCCGCGGGTGCAGCTCACCGGCGTACCCGACGACCGTCTCCGCGCCGTCGGCGACGACCACGAACTCGGCGCAGCGGCCCGGGTGCCACGGCCCGTAGGCGCCCTTGCGGACGACCAGCTCGGCCCCGGCCTCGCGCGCCACCAGACGGCCGGCCTCGATCGCGTCGGCCCAGTCGGCCGGACGGCCCCTGCCCCACCAGCCGGCCTGCTCGCGGGCGCCCGCGAGCACCGCGGCGACATGGCGCGGCTGCTCGGGCAGCGCGGCGTCGAGCTCGGCGATCTCCTGGTCGGTGGGACGCCGGTCGACGGACAGATGCGTGGCGGCACGCCGCCGCTCGCTCGGCCGGAAGACCAGCCCCGTCTCGAACAGAGCGAGGTCGTGCGAACCGCGGCCGTCGTTGCGGCGCAGCGCGCCGAGCAGACCCGGCAGCAGCGACGTACGGAGCGCGGGCTCCTCGTCGTTGAGCGGGTTGACCAGCTTCACGACGCGGCGGGCCGGGTCGTCGGCATCCAGCGCGAGCTGGTCGAAGACCTGCTCGCCGATGAAGGGGTAGTTGGGCGCCTCGACGTAGCCGGCGCCGGCCAGGGCCCGGCCGACGCGGCGGTGCAGCCGCTGGCGGTGGGTCAGGCCACGGCCGGACGGCGGCTTGGGCAGCGTGGAGGGCAGGTTCTCGTAGCCTTCCAGGCGGATGACCTCCTCCGCGAGGTCGTTGGCCTCCATGAGGTCGGGACGCCACGACGGGACGGTGACGATCAGCTCGTCCTGGCCGTAGACGTCGCAGCCGATCTCCTGGAGGCGGCGCACCACGGTCTCGCGGCCGTAGGTGACGCCCGCGACCTTGTCGGGGTGGTCGGCCGGCACGGTGATGCTGTGCGGCGCGGAGGGTGCGACGACCTCGGTGACGCCCGCGTCGGCGGTGCCGCCGGCGAGGAGGACCAGCAGGTCCACGGTCCGCTGGGCGGCGGCCGCGGCCGCGGCCGGGTCCACGCCCCGCTCGAAGCGGCGCGAGGCCTCGGAGGACAGCTTGTGGCGCCGGGCCGTACGGGCGATGGAGACGGCGTCGAAGTGCGCGGCCTCGATCACCACGTCACCCGTGGCGTTCTCCAGGTCGTCGTGGTCGGCGATCTCGGTGTTGGCGCCGCCCATGACACCGGCGAGGCCGATGGGGCCGCGCTCGTCGACGATGACCAGGTCCTCGGCGTGCAGCTTGCGCTCGACGCCGTCGAGGGTCTTGAGCTTCTCGCCCTCCCCCGCGCGGCGCACGCCGATGGTGCCCTGGACCAGCGTGCGGTCGTAGGCGTGCAGCGGCTGGCCGAGCTCCATCATCACGTAGTTGGTGACGTCGACGGCGAGGGAGATCGGGCGCATGCCGACCTTCTGGAGCCGGCGCTGGAGCCAGATCGGGGAGCGCGCCTCGGGGGCCAGACCGGAGACGGTCCGCGCGGTGAAGCGGTCGCAGCCGGCCGGGTCGGAGACCTGGACGGGGTAGCCGTAGGCGTTGGGCGCGGGCACGTCGAGCAGGGCCGGGTCGCGCAGCGGCAGACCGTAGGAGATGGCGGCCTCGCGGGCGACACCGCGGATGGACAGGCAGTCGCCGCGGTTGGCGGTGACGGCGATGTCCAGGACCTCGTCGACCAGTTCCAGCAGTTCGACCGCGTCACGGCCGATCTCGGTCTCCGGCGGCAGGACGATGATGCCCTTGGTGCCGTCGTCGCCCATGCTCAGTTCGTCGCTGGAGCAGATCATGCCGCGGGACATCCGGCCGTACGTCTTGCGCTCGGCGATCTGGAAGTCGCCGGGCAGCACGGCGCCGGGGAGCGCCACGACGACCTTGTCGCCGACCTGGAAGTTACGGGCGCCGCAGACGATCTCCTGGGGCTCGCCGGTGCCGTTTGCCTGGCCGACGTCGACGGTGCAGAAGCGGATGGGCTTCTTGAACTCCGTCAGCTCCTCGATGGTCAGCACCTGGCCGACGGCGAGGGGGCCCTTGAGGTCGTGGCCGAGCTGTTCGACCGTCTCGACCTCCAGACCGGCCGAAATGAGCTTGGCCTGGACGTCACGGCCGGTCTCGCTCGCCGGCAGGTCGACGTACTCCCGCAGCCAAGAAAGCGGGATCCGCATCAGATCTCCATCCCGAAGGGCCGGGTGAACCGGATGTCACCCTCGACCATGTCTCGCATGTCTTCGACGTTGTGGCGGAACATCAGCATCCGCTCGATGCCGAACCCGAAGGCGAAGCCGCTGTACTTCTCCGGGTCGACTCCGCAGGCGGCCAGCACCTTCGGGTTGACCATGCCGCAGCCGCCGAGCTCGATCCAGCCCTCGCTGGAGCAGGTGCGGCAGGGCCGGTCGGGGTTGCCGACGGACTCGCCGCGGCAGACGTAGCACACCATGTCCATCTCGGCGGACGGCTCGGTGAAGGGGAAGAAGTTCGGGCGCAGCCGGGTCTTCATGCCCTCGCCGAACAGGGCCTGGACCATGTGGTCCAGGGTGCCCTTGAGGTCGGCCATGGTCAGGCCCTCGTCCACGGCGAGCAGTTCGACCTGGTGGAAGACCGGGGTGTGGGTCGCGTCCAGCTCGTCGGTGCGGTACACACGGCCGGGGCAGATGACGTAGACCGGCAGCTCGCGGTCGAGCAGCGAGCGGATCTGCACCGGGGAGGTGTGGGTGCGCAGCACGACACCGGACTCGGAGCCGCCGTCGGGGCCCTCGACGAAGAAGGTGTCGGCCTCGCCGCGGGCCGGGTGGTCCGGGCCGATGTTGAGGGCGTCGAAGTTGAACCACTCGGCCTCGACCTGGGGGCCCTCGGCGACCTCGTAGCCCATGGCGACGAAGACGTCCTCGATGCGCTCCGACAGGGTGGTCAGCGGGTGGCGGGCGCCGGCCGGTACGCGGTCGTGGGGCAGCGTGACGTCCACGTCCTCCTCGACCAGTACGCGCGCGTCGCGCTCGGCCTCCAGCTCCACCTGGCGGGCCGCGAGCGCCTTGTTCACCGCGCCGCGGGCCTGGCCGACCAGCTTTCCGGCGGCGGCCTTGGCGTGCGGGGGCAGGGCGCCGATCTCGCGGTTGGCGAGGGACAGCGGGGAGGTGCCGCCGGCGTGTGCGGTCTTCGCCTCCTGGAGCGCGTCGAGGGAGCCCGCTGCGGCGAAGGCGGCGAGCGCCTCGTCCCGCATGCGCTCGATCTCTTCCGGTTTCAACGCCTCGACCTCGACAGGGTCGTACGACTTATTCGGTGCCGACATCTCTTCCCGTGCTTCCGATTGGCTGGCGGATGGTCCCCGTGACCGGCCGGTGAGCTCGGCAGGGCCGTGTGCAGGACACAAAGGTGCCAAAGGCCGAGTCTAACGGGGTGGAGGTACGCGGATGCGCCCGTGGGCCACTAGGCGAGATACGCCGGGGCTGCCACGGGCAGGGTAAATCGGAACTCGGCGCCGCCGACGGGGGCGCGGCCGACCGTGATGGTGCCGCCGTGGGCTTCGACGATGCCCTTGACGATGTACAGCCCGAGCCCGGTGCCACCGCGCTTGCTGCCCCGCCAGAAGCGGGTGAAGACGCGGTTCATGGACTCCTCCGGGATGCCGGTGCCCTCGTCGCTCACCGTGACCGACGTGCCGGTGTCCTCTCCCTCGCGGGGGGACGGGGCGGGCCTGACCTCGATCGTGACAGTTCCCTCGCCGTGCCGCACGGCATTTTCGAGCAGGTTGCCGAGCACCTGGTCGATCTTGTCGGGGTCGGCCCACAGGTCGGGCAGCGGCTGTTCGAGCCGGAGCAGGAACCGGTCGGCGGGCTGTCCGGCGGCGACGTACGCCTGGATGTGGCGGCCGACGGCGGCGCCGATGTCGACGGGCTGCCGGCGCACCTCCAGGCGGCCGGAGTCGATCCGGGAGATGTCGAGCAGTTCGGCGATCAGCCGGGTGACGCGGTCGGCGTCGGCGTCGACGGTCTCCAGCATCAGCCGCTTCTGGTCGTCGGTGAAGCGGGCCCACTTGGCGAGGAGGGTCGCGGTGAAGCCCTTGACCGAGGTGAGCGGCGAGCGCAGTTCGTGTGCGACCGTGGCGATGAGTTCGGCGTGGCTGCGCTCGGTGCGGCGGCGGGCCTCGGTGTCCCGCAGACAGACGACGACACGGTGGACGGGCCCGGTGGGTCCGGTACGCACATAGCGGGCGGTGACGAGCACCTCGCGGCCGCCCGGCAGCAGCAGGTTGCGCTCCGGCTGCCCGGTCCGGATCGCGAGCCCGCCGTAGGGGTCGGTGAGCTGCCACCACCGGCGGCCCTCCAGGTCCTCCAGCGGCAGCGCCTTGTCCAGGGGCTGCCCGAGCGCGTCGGCGGCGGCGATCGCGGTGATGCGCTCGGCGGCGGCGTTGAAGCAGATCACCCGCCCGTCCGCGGCCGCGACGACGAGCCCGTCGGGCAGGTCGTCCGGGTGGACGCCGAGGTCGCGGGGGTCGTGACACCCGGGGGCTTCGGAGCGTGGCTCGGGCGGGCGGCCTGACTCGTTCGCCCCCGGTGCGCTGCCCGTGCCCACGGTCATATCCCCGTACCCCACCTCTCAGACGGCATGGAGGTGCCTCCCCGCTCAGCGCAGCCGAGAGCTTGGGGGAGGGGCCCCCGGGCAGGTCACCCTACTAGCTCTCGGTGACAGAGCGGCAGCCTCCGGCGGCGCGCTGTGCACGGGCCGACGCGTACAGGCATACCGCCGCCGCGGTCGCGAGGTTCAGGCTCTCGGCCCGGCCGTGGATGGGCACCCGCACGACCGCGTCGGCGAGGGCGCGGGTCTCCTCCGGCAGCCCCCAGGCCTCGTTGCCGAACACCCAGGCGGTGGGCCCGCCCATGGTCCCCTTGTCCAGTTCCTCGTCGAGGTCCCGGTCGCCCGCCCCGTCGGCGGCCAGGATGCGCACACCGGCCTCCTGGAGCCCGGCCACGGCCCGCTCCACCGGGACGCCCACGGCGACCGGCAGATGGAACAGGGAGCCCACGGAGGCCCGTACGGCCTTGGGGTTGTACAGGTCGACGGAGGCGTCGGTGAGGACGACCGCCTCGGCGCCGGCGGCGTCGGCGCAGCGCAGCACGGTGCCGGCGTTGCCGGGGTCGCGCACATGCGCAAGTACGGCGACCAGCCTGGGCCGCGCCCGCAGGATCTCCTCGAACGGCGTGTCCAGGAACCGGCACACCCCGACCAGCCCCTGCGGCGTCACGGTCGTGGAGATGTCCTCGATGACCTGCTCGGAGGCGAGGTGCACCTTGGCCCCCGCATCACGCGCCTCCCCCACGATGTCGGCGTACCGCTCGGCGGCCTCCGGGGTGGCGAACAGCTCCACGAGGTTGTCCCCGTGCGCCGCCGCCTCCCGCACCGCCTGCGGCCCCTCCGCGAGGAACAGGCGCTCCTTGCCCCGGAAGTTCCGCTTGGCGAGCCGCCGCGCGGCGGACACACGGGGGGAGCGGGGAGAGATCGGTTCTGGGGTCACGGGAGGCATATACAGATCACCTAACTCATTTCCGCCGCGACGGCGATCAGCCACGTCGACGATCGGCCACGTCGGCGGATTCCGGCGGTGCCGAACTCACCTGCACCACTCAACACTCACTTGCACCACTCAACGCAACGGACCCGCGGGCAACAACCCACGGGTCCGCACGAGCACTTCGGCTCAAGCCCAGCGCAGCGTCACGCGGCCTTCGGCGCGTTGACGTCGCTCGGCAGCGCCTTCTGGGCCACCTCGACCAGCGCGGCGAACGCACCGGCGTCGTTGACGGCCAGCTCCGCGAGGATCTTGCGGTCGACCTCGACGTTGGCGGCCTTCAGACCCTGGATGAAGCGGTTGTAGGTCATGCCGTTGGCGCGGGCAGCGGCGTTGATGCGCTGGATCCACAGCTGACGGAAGTCGCCCTTGCGCTTCTTGCGGTCGTTGTAGTTGTAGACCAGCGAGTGGGTGACCTGCTCCTTGGCCTTGCGGTACAGGCGCGAACGCTGACCGCGGTAGCCGGAGGCCGCCTCGAGGATCGCCCGGCGCTTCTTGTGGGCGTTGACTGCCCGCTTGACGCGTGCCACTTGTTAACTCCTTGTAGCGGGGCCGTGGGTGTCCTCACACGGCCCGAAATCGATGGGGTCCCGGTCCTGACGTACGGCGCCCGGTGGGGGCACCGCTGACGTCACTTGCCGAGAAGCTTCTTGATCTTCGCGGCGTCGCCCGGGGCCATCTCGGCGTTGCCGGTGAGGCGACGCGTCACGCGGGACGACTTGTGCTCGAGCAGGTGGCGCTTGCCGGCGCGCTCACGGAGCACCTTGCCGGAGCCGGTGACCTTGAAGCGCTTGCTGGCACCGCTGTGCGACTTGTTCTTCGGCATAGCGCCGTTATCTCCTCGTCGGTGGCGCTCCTGTGCCCGGTCGTGAAACCGGGCACGGTGGAGCGTCGCTCTTGTATCGGTTACGTCCTCGGGGACTCGCGTCCCTGGGGATCACGCCTCGGCGGAAGCCTCGGCAGGGGCCTCGGCGGCCTCGGGCTCCGCGGCGGTGTCGATGTCCGCGGCGTTCTGCGAGCGGCCGGGGTTGGCCTTCGCGTCCGCCTTGCGGGCTTCCTGCGCCTGACGGGCCTCGGCCATCGCCTCGGTCTTCTTCTTGTGCGGACCGAGAACCATGATCATGTTCCGGCCGTCCTGCTTCGGGTTCGACTCGACGAAACCGAGGTCCTGGACGTCCTCCGCGAGACGCTGCAGCAGTCGGTAGCCCAGCTCGGGCCGGGACTGCTCGCGACCACGGAACATGATCGTGATCTTGACCTTGTCGCCCTGCTTGAGGAACCGGACGACGTGACCCTTCTTGGTGTCATAGTCGTGCGGGTCGATCTTCGGCCGGAGCTTCATCTCCTTGATGACCGTGTGCGCCTGGTTCTTGCGCGCCTCACGGGCCTTCATGGCCGACTCGTACTTGAACTTCCCGTAGTCCATGAGCTTGCACACGGGCGGACGGGCGTTCGCCGCGACCTCGACCAGGTCCAGGTCGTACTCCTGCGCAAGCTCCAGTGCCTTGGCCAGCGGGACGATGCCCACCTGCTCGCCACTGGGACCGACAAGTCGCACCTCGGGAACGCGAATCCGGTCGTTGATGCGGGGCTCGGCGCTGATGGATCCTCCTCGGTAGCACCACGCGACGGTCTGGCTTGAGCGCCGCGGTGTGTGTATTTGTGTGAGACCTAACCGCGCCGAAGCACAAAAAATGCCCCGGACGATCACAGGCGGGGCTCCAAAAACACTACCGGAGCACCGCCGCGACATCGCGGGGCGCACTTTCGGGCGACTCCATCGTCCGTACGGAACGATGGTGGCCGCCTGACCGGGGTGACCCGCCGTCCCGGAGGGCGGTCGGGTGGGAGATCGGAGCCTCCACTTGTGGGCCGGACACGCGAGCGTCCAGCCGGTCGTCACACAAGGTTAGCAGCATCCCGGGGGTGGTGCTAACCGGCGTGCACCGGGGCCTATCGTGTGGGGCATGAGTGAGACCTCCCCAGAACCGCGCCCCTTCGACGATATGGCCCGCGACATCGCCGAGGTGCCTGCGGTCGAGGTGATCGTGACCGTCGCCGTCAACCTGATGAGCGCCGCCGCCGTGAAGCTCGGCCTCACCGAGGAGGGCGACGAGTACAAGGACCTGGACGAGGCCCGCAAGCTGGTCACCGCCCTCGCCGGTCTGCTGGACGCGAGCACGACCGAGATCAGCTCCTTCCACGCCGCCCCGCTGCGCGACGGTCTGAAGTCCCTCCAGCTCGCCTTCCGTGAGGCCTCCGTCGTCCCGGACGAGCCGGGCCAGGGCCCGGGCGAGAAGTACACCGGCCCGGTCTACGGCTAGACCGCGCGGGTACGCGGGTGAGGCCGTCGACCTGCCCGCGTACCTCTACGAGGCCCAGGCCTCAGTCGCGTACGAACAAGGGCTCGCCCGGAGGCGTCGTCCCGGCCGGCAGTACTGCCAGGTCGAGACCGCGCACCAGGCGGGCCCTCAGTGTCTCGTCGGCGGCGAGCCGCCGGGCGACCGCGCGGACGGCCTCGGCCGGGGGCGTCGCCGGGTCCAGGACCAGCGCGAGCGTGCCGTCCGCCTGTCCCGGGCCGAGATGGGCGCCGCGCACCGCGGGTTCGGCCTCCACCGCGGCGCGCACCGCCGCCACGACGGCCGGGTCGGCCAGCGGGTCCGTGCTCGTACGGCCCTCCGCGAGCGCCAGCAGCGCGGGACCGGTCAGCTCGAACGCCACCGGGCCCGACATGTCCAGCACCACCGTGTCGGCCTTCTCGTGCGCGGCCGCCTGGAGCGCCTGGTGCAGGGGCACGGCCACGGGGCGGGCCTCGGGGTCCCAGCGCGCCAGCGACTCGGTCGAGGTGAAGGCGGGCAGCGCGGTGCGGTTCCCCGCCTTCAGGGTCGGCACGGCCATGTCGCTGGTCTTCTCCCGGCGCAGCCCGTTCTCGTCCTCCTCGACCTCGCCGAGCACGGCGACGACGGGGACGAGGAGCCGGGTGCCCTTGAGCGCCTCCAGCACGGGTCCTACGGCGGTACGGTCCTCGGCCCAGGCGGCGAGGGCGGCGGCCAGCCGGGGGTCGGCGGAGCCGTCGTCGTCGCCGAAGCCGGGGTCGGGGATGTTCTTGTTCACCACGGGTCCGACCCTATCGGGGGCCGGGCACTCATCCGCTTCTCAGGGTTCCCGTACGCGGATCTAACGTCCGTCTAACGGCCCGCACATACACGGCCCCCACGATCTCGGGCATGCCGTCGTCCGCAGCGCGTCCCAGCCGCCGTCCCCTTCTGTGGTTCCTGTGGTTCCTGTGGTCGGCCCTCGCCTGTGCCGTGATGATCGCCGGTGCGGCGGCGGGGGTGGCCCGTGTGCAGGCGCATCCGCGGGCCGTATCGTCGCCCACCGGGTCCTCGACGGGGTCCGTCGTGGTCAACGGGGAGGCGTCCGTGGAACCTGTGGTGGAGCCCGTGGTGGATCATGACGCGCTGCTGGCCGAGGCCGTGGACGCGCTGTCCGTGCCGGACGGGGTACGGCTGTCCGTCGCCGTGCTGGACGTGGCGTCCGGGGACCGCGCGGTGTACGGCGACGGCTCCTTCGACACGGCGAGCGTCGTCAAGGTCGACATCCTGGCCGCGCTGCTGCTCCGGGCGCAGGACGCGGGGCGGTCGCTGACGCCGGCGGAGAAGACGTACGCCGTGGCCATGATCGAGCGCAGTGACAACGACTCCGCGTCCGCGCTGTGGGAGTCCATCGGCAGGGCTCCGGGGCTGGCGGCGGCGAACGCGCGGTTCGGGCTGACCGGGACGGAGGGGGGTGCCGGGATGCTGTGGGGGCTCACGCAGACGACCGCCGCGGATCAGCTGGCGCTGCTCGGGCAGGTCTTCGGGGAGGAGTCGGCGTTGAACGCGGCCTCTCGGGCGTATGTGCGGGGGCTGATGGGGCGGGTGGTCGAGGGGCAGCGGTGGGGGGTGTCCGCGGTGGGGGGCGGGGTGGGGTTTGCGCTCAAGAACGGGTGGCTGCCTCGTTCCGCCACGGGGCGGTGGGATGTCAACAGTGTGGGGCGGGTGGTTGTTTCCGGGCGGGAGTTTCTGGTGGTTGTGTTGTCCGACGGGCATGTGGGGCAGGCGGACGGGGTGGCGGTTGTGGAGGGGGCGGCGGTGGGGGCGGTGGGGGTGTTCGGGGGCGCCGGGTAGGGCAGGTGCGGGGGGGCGGGCTGGGCTTTTCGCGCAGTTCCCCGCGCCCCCAGAAGCAAGGGCGTTGCGCTTCTGTTTGCGCAGTTCCCCGCGCCCCTAAAGACTGCGCAGTTCCCCGCGCCCCTAAAGACTGCGCAGTTCCCCGCGCCCCTTGAGACTGCGCGGTTTCCCGCGCCCCTTGAAGCTGGGGCGTCGTTCTCCGCGGCCCTTTTTCTAGGGGGTTCTTCTGCGGGTTCGCCAGAGGAGTACTGCTGTGGTGAGGAGGAGGGCGCCTGTGGTGGCTGCGAGGGGGGCTGCCCAGGTGGCGGTGGAGGTGGTGGGGCCGGGGGTGTCGGGGCCGTCGCCGAAGTACTTCTTGGCGTAGGCCGCCGAGCTGAGGCCTTCCGGCTTCAGGCGGGCCGCCTGTTCGATGGCTGCGGCCGGGTCGACGAAGCCGAAGCCGCGGGAGTCGTCGCGGCCGCCCTCCGGGGCGTTGCGGGCGGTGTCCTGGAGGAGCTTCTTGATCTGGGCCGGGGTCAGGCCGGGGTGGGCGGACTTGACCAGAGCGGCCGCGCCGGAGACGAAGGCGGCTGCGGCGCTGGTGCCCCAGCCCTCGTAGTACTTGCGGTCGGGGTCGGCGATGATCACGTCGACCCCGGGGGCGCTGACGGTGGCGTACCAGCGGCGGGTGGAGAAGGAGGCGCGGGTGCCGAACTTGTCGACGGCGGTCGCGGCGATGACACCCGGGTAGGCGGCCGGGTAGGAGATGTGGTCGCCCTTCTCGCCGCCGTTGCCCGCGGAGGCGACCACGACGGAGCCCTTCTTCAGGGCGTACTGGACGGCCTCGTCCTCGGCGGGTTCGGGGTGGGCGGACTTGGAGTCGTCGCCGAGGGAGAGGTTGATGACGTCGGCGCCGTGGTCGGCGGCCCAGCGGATGCCGTCGGCGAGGGCGTTGCCGCGGGTCTTGCGGGCCTTGCCGCGGGAGGCGTCGCCGTCCTCCAGGATCACGCGCACCGGAAGGATCTTGGCGCCAGGGGCGATGCCCAGGACGCCGTCACCGCCGTCGGGGCCGTGTCCGTGGCCCGCGATGATGCCGGCCATGGCGGTGCCGTGCCGGGCCCAGGCGCGGTCGCCCTTGCCCGCGCCGAAGCCGACCATGTCCTTGGTGGGCAGCACACTGCCGACGAGGTCGGGGTGGCTGGAGTCCACGCCCGTGTCCAGCACGGCGACGGTGATGCCCTCGCCCTTGGTGGTCCGCCAGGCCTCCTCGGTGTGCATGGCCTCGAGGGCCCACTGCGAGGCACGTATGACGTCCGCGTGCGCGGCCGTGGGGGGCACCAGCGCGAGGGAGGCGGCGAGGAGGCCGCCGAGCAGCGCGGCCCTGACGGTCCCGCGCGCGGTCATGACGGCTGCTCCGTGGCGCGGGCGACGTCCTTGCGCAGGCCTCGCTCGATGCGGTCGGCCAGGCCCTGCGCCTCGTGGCCGAGTCCGGCCTGGGCGGGGGCCTCGGCCGCGTCGGCGCGGATGGCGTCGCCGGCCGGCTCGGGGTCGTCGACCGTACGGGCGTCGGCCCAGCCGGAGACGGCGTAGACGACGACCGGGGCGTCGGTGAGCACCGAGACGGTCCAGGAGGCACGCTGGCGGACGCCGAAGCGCGCGGCGACCGTGCCCTCGGCGGCGTAGGGGCGGGGCATCAGATCGGTGCGCTCGTCCAGGTCCTCGTTGTCGAAGCGGCGGTCCAGGGAGCGCATGGCGCTCGCGTCGGCGTCGGTGAACAGCAGGCCGACGGTGGTGACATGGCTCTGTGTGGCGTCGGTGTAGGTGGCGCGCAGCAGCCGTTCGCAGCCCACGGGCGCGAGCGCCTTGCGCAGCAGCGGGTCGAAGGCCTCGGCGCATCCGGAGTCGGGGGCGACGGCGATCCGGATCCAGGTGCGGTCGGCCCCGCCGGGGCCGGCACCGGTGCCCTGGACGGTGGCCGGGAAGAGGCGGTCGACGGGCACGTTGTGCCAGAGGTCGCCCGCGGCCGTGAAGGTGCTGCGCTCGCGCTCCTCGGCAGAGCTGCCGACCAGCCAGCTGCCGGCCACGGCACCGCCGATGAGGCCGAGTCCCAGGACGACGCAGGCCGCCGCGGCGACGGTGCGCGCCGGGCCCCGGGGGGCGCGCGGGCGGTCGTCGACCATCTCGGGCAGGCCGAAGGTGACCACGGGCCGTGGGGCGGGGGCGGCCCAGGCGGGGGACGGGGCGGGTGCCGGTTCGGGGACCGGGGCCGAGGGGGCGCTCCAGGGCCGGGGCGGGGCGGGGACCTGGGCCGCGGGGGGCTGGGCCGGGACCGGGCGCAGCCGGGTGGTGGTCTCCTCGCGCGTCTCGCCGGTCGCGGCGCCGGGCCGCGGCGGGATGTCCGGGAAGCGGGCCGAGGCGGCGGGCGGCGGCGGGCCGGGCCGGGACGTCACGGCGGCGTCCGGGCGGGGCCGGGAGTGCAGGCTCGGGAAACGCGGCCGAACGGCGCCGGGGCCGTCACCGCCCTGGTCGCGGGGCCCGGCGGACGGACGCGGCGCCGGAGCGGCACCGCCGCGGGCGGCGGGGGCCGACGGGTCGGCGGCGGGCTCGGCGGAGGTGCGGTCGGGCTGCGCGGCGGGGCGCGGTGGGGGGTCCGTGGGCATGGGGGGTGAGGTCGGCATCGGTGGGGTGGCGGGGCGTGGGGGGACGGGGGCGCGTCGCGCTTCCGTGCTCATGCACCCCCCGTTTCGTCGTGCCGTGCCGGCCCCTGCTGGCGGTCCCTCGCGGGCGGTCCGGACGGTGTCGTCGCTGCGTGCGTGCGCGTCACTCTACGGGTTGACCGGCGCCTTGGGGGAACCGGTCCCGCCAGCCGGAGACATCTGCCCGGATCGTCCCCCTACCCCGCGGTAATCCTGTCTGGCAGGCTGCGCTCATGACTGCGCGTGCCGCTGACCGGGCCCGTTACGACCGGGCCACCGCCCACCTCGACGCCCCCGTCGCGATCGTGGATCTGGAAGCCTTCGACGCCAACGCGGACGATCTGGTCCGCCGGGCGGGCGGGAAACCGGTCAGGGTCGCGAGCAAGTCCGTCCGCTGCCGGGCCCTGCTGGAACGGGTGCTGGCCCGGGACGGCTTCGCGGGGATCATGTCGTACACCCTCGCCGAGTCGCTGTGGCTGGCCCGTTCCGGTTTCGAGGACGTGCTGCTGGCCTATCCGTCGGCCGACCGGGCCGGTTTCGCGGAGCTGGCGGCCGATCCGAAGCTGGCCGCCGCGGTGACGGTGATGGTGGACGATCCGGCGCAGCTCGATCTGATCGACGCCGCGCGGGCGGGCGGACGTGAAGTGGTGCGGGTCTGCATCGAGTTGGACACGTCCCTGAAGCTGCTGGGCGGCCGGGTGCGGGTCGGCGCGCTGCGCTCCCCGCGCCACTCCCCCGCCCAACTCGCCGAACTGGCACGGTCGGTGACCCGGCGTCCGGGTTTCCGGCTCGTCGGGATCATGGCGTACGAGGGTCATGTCGCGGGCGTCGGGGACGCGGTGACCGGGCGGCCGCTGCGGTCGCGGGCGATCCGGCTGATGCAGGCCGCGGCCCGCCGTGAGCTGGCCGAGCGCAGGGCCGTGGCGGTGCGCGCGGTGCGTGAGGTCGCGCCGGAGCTGGAGTTCGTCAACGGCGGTGGCACGGGCAGTGTGCAGCACACGGCCGCCGAGGACGCGGTCACCGAGATCGCGGCGGGGTCGGGGCTGTACGTGCCGCGGCTGTTCGACAACTACACGTCGTTCAGCGGGCGTCCGGCCGCGCTGTTCGCCCAGCCGGTCGTCCGCAGGCCGGGCGTGGGGATCGTGACCGTCCTCGGGGGCGGGTATCCGGCCTCGGGCGCGGCGGGCCCTGACCGGTCGCCGGTGCCGTATCTGCCCGAGGGGCTGCGCTACGACCCGCAGGAGGGTGCGGGCGAGGTGCAGACCCCGCTGCTCGGGGCCCCGGCGGACGATCTGCTGATCGGCGACAAGGTGTGGTTCCGGCACGCGAAGGCCGGTGAGCTGTGCGAGCGGTTCGAGACGCTGCACCTGGTGGAGGGCGACCGGGTGACGGCGACCGTGCCGACGTACCGGGGCGAGGGCCGTACGTTCCTCTAGTCGGTCAGTCGGTCGGTCAGTCGCTCGGGCCCACGCCGGAGCCCACTCCGCCGCCGGTGTCCGCGTCGCCGACCGGGCGGATGCCGTCGGTGATCAGGTCCATGTCGGTGAGCGGCGGGCCCTCCTCGCCGGCGTCGAAGACGAAGCGGACGACGACCGGTGACTCCACGCCGACACCGGCGGGGAAGGCCAGCGACTGCACGTATCCGCCGGGACCCTTCGCCGTCGTCACGCGCCAGCGCACGAAGTACCCGGCCCGTCCGGCCACGGCGACCGGGCCGGCCGCGACCTGGCGGTGGGACTCCATGCCGCCGAAGGGCCGCTGGCCGATCGCGTTGCGGTCGTAGGCGGTGTCGGCGGCCTCCGCGATGTCGGCCAGGGCCAGTTCCTCGGAGGTCTCGCCGTCGGAGGCGACCGTGCGGGAGCTGACCAGTCCGCGGCGGCACAGGCCGTAGTCGCCGGGGCAGTCGTAGATGCCGTCGGTGGTCATCACGACGGTGTTGTCGGTGATGTGCTCGGGCCGCACCCAGCCCTCGGGCAGGGGGAAGGTGATGCCGCTCAGCTGGTCGACGACGACGGACGGGTCGGTGGAGTCCTCGGCGGTGGGGGACGGCGGCGCGCTCGTCGTCGGCGCGGCCGTGAAGTACGTGGTGGGCACCGGGTCGGCCGGGGTGTCGGGCTCGTCGTCGCCGCGGAGGAGGATCGCGCCGGTGGTGATCGCGGCGACCAGGACCGCGCCCGCCACCGTCAGCGCCACGGCCTTGGCCCGCCCCGGTCCGGCGGGCGGGGCGACGGGCACCGGCGGCCCCGAGGCCTCGGGGCCGCGCCGGTGTTCGGTCCAGGCGGCCCCGTCCCACCATCGCTCCAGGTGCGGGGCGTGCGGGTCGGGGTACCAGCCGGGCGGAGGTGACATGCTCACCCCGGCACTGTAGGACGTGGCCTACAGCGGTGTGACATACGCCCCCGAGATCCCGCCGTCGACCAGGAAGTCGGTGGCGTTGACGAAGGAGGAGTCGTCGCTGGCGAGGAAGGCGACGGCGGCGGCGATCTCCTCGGCCTCGGCGAACCGGCCGAGCGGGATGTGCACCAGGCGGCGCGCGGCCCGCTCGGGGTCCTTGGCGAACAGTTCCTGGAGCAGCGGGGTGTTGACCGGCCCCGGGCACAGGGCGTTGACCCGGATGCCCTCGCGGGCGAACTGCACGCCCAGTTCGCGGGACATGGCGAGGACGCCGCCCTTGGAGGCGGTGTAGGAGATCTGGGAGGTGGCGGCGCCCATCCTGGCGACGAAGGACGCGGTGTTGATGATGGAGCCCTTGCCCTGGCGGCGCATATAGGGCAGGGCGGCCTTGCAGCACAGGTAGACGGAGGTGAGGTTGACCTCCTGGACGCGCTTCCAGGCCTCCAGGCCGGTCTCCAGGATGGAGTCGTCGTCGGGCGGGGAGATACCGGCGTTGTTGAAGGCGATGTCCACGCTGCCGTAGGTGTCGTACGCCGTTCTGAACAGCGCCTCGACCTGCTCGGGGTCGGTGACGTCGACCTTGACGAACAGTCCGCCGGTCTCCTCGGCGGCCGCCTTGCCGCGGGGTTCGTCGACGTCCGCGCAGACGACGTGGGCGCCCTCGGAGGCGAGGCGGCGGGCGGTGGCGAGGCCGATGCCGCTGCCGGCTCCGGTGACGACGGCGGTACGGCCGACGAGGCGGCGGCAGACGGCGTCCTGGGTGTCTTCGGTCACTGTGCGGGGCCCTCCGTGCTGATGAAGACGTTCTTGGTCTCGGTGAAGGCGGTCAGGGCGTCCGGGCCCAGTTCGCGTCCGATGCCGGACTGCTTGAACCCGCCGAACGGGGTCGAGTAGCGGACGCTGGAGTGGGAGTTGACGGACAGGTTGCCCGCGCGGACGGCGCGCGCGACGCGCAGGGCTCGGCCGAGGTCCCGGGTCCACAGCGAGCCCGACAGTCCGTAGGAGGTGTCGTTGGCGAGACGGATCGCGTCCTCCTCGTCGGTGAACGGCAGCAGGACGGCGACCGGACCGAAGATCTCTTCGCGGACCGCGGCGGAGTCTGGCCGCTCGCCGGTGAGCACGGTCGGCGGGAACCAGAAGCCGGGCCCGTCGGGCGCGCTGCCGCGCAGAGCGGGAGCGTCGTCGGGGACGTAGGAGCGGACGCGGTCCAGCTGGCGGCGCGAGATCAGCGGGCCCATCTGGGTCTTCTCGTCGGCCGGGTCCCCGACGACCACGGCGGCGAGGGCGTCCGCGAGCAGGGCGCGGACCTCGTCGTGGACGGGTTCCTGGACGAGGATGCGGGTGCGGGCGCAGCAGTCCTGGCCGGAGTTGTCGACGAAGGACAACGGGTCGACGGCGGCCTCGAGGTCGGCGTCGGCGAAGACGATGTTGGGGCTCTTGCCGCCGAGTTCGAGGGTGACGCGCTTGAGCAGGGCGGAGCCCTTCGCCAGCACCCGCTGTCCCACGGCGGTCGATCCGGTGAAGACGATCTTCGCGACGCCGGGGTGCTCGACGAGGGCGTTCCCGGTGACCGGGCCGTGGCCGGGCAGCACCTGGAAGAGGCCTTCGGGGAGTCCGGCCGCGAGGGCCAGTTCGGCGAGGCGCAGGGCGGTCAGCGGGGTCGTCTCGGCGGGCTTGAGCAGGACCGCGTTGCCGGCGGCGAGGGCGGGGGCGGTGCCCCAGGCGGCGATCGGCAGGGGGAAGTTCCAGGGGGCGATGACGCCCACCACGCCGAGCGGTTCGAGGAAGGTGACGTCCAGGCCCCCGGCCACCGGGATCTGCCGGCCGGTCAGCCGCTCCACTCCCCCGGCCGCGTAGTCCAGCAGGTCACGGACGTTGCCCGCCTCCCAGCGGGCGTTGCCGATGGTGTGCCCGGCCTCGCGGACCTCCAGCCGGGCGAGTTCCTCGCGGTGTTCGTCGACGACGACGGCGAAGCGGCGCAGCAGCCGGGCGCGGTCGGCGGGGGCGAGGGCGGCCCACCTCACCTGCGCGGCGGCGGCCCGGGTGACGGCGGCGTCCACGTCGGCGGGGCTCGCGGCGCCGACGGTGGCGACGACGTCCTCGGTGGCCGGGTTGAGCACCTGAAGTTGATCGGACAAGTCTGACAAGAAGGGCCTCACATGCGTTCGAAGGAGCGCCTCAGCTCCCAGTCGGTGACCGCCGCGTCGAAGGCCTCCACCTCGACGCGCGCCATGTTGCGGTAGTGCGCGACGACCTCGTCGCCGAACGCGGCCTTGGCCAGGGGGCTGTTCTCCCAGAGCTCGGCTGCCTCGCGCAGGGTCGTGGGGACGTGCTCGTAGTCGGCGGTGTAGGCGTTGCCGGGGCAGGGCTCGGGCAGCTGGAGCTTGTGCTCGATGCCGTACAGACCCGCCGCCACCATGCCTGCGACCGCGAGGTGCGGGTTGACGTCGCCGCCGGGGAGGCGGTTCTCGAAGCGCAGCGAGCGGCCGTGGCCGACGACGCGCAGGGCGCAGGTGCGGTTGTCGTGGCCCCAGGCGACGGCGGTCGGCGCGAAGGAGCCGGGCTGGAACCGCTTGTAGGAGTTGATGTTCGGCGCGTACAGCAGCGAGAAGTCGCGCAGCGCGGCGAGCTGTCCGGCGAGGAAGTGGCGCATCACCTCGGACATGCCGGCCGGGGAGGCGAAGACGTTGTCGCCGTCCGCGTCCGTCAGCGACAGGTGGATGTGGCAGGAGTTGCCCTCGCGCTCGTTGTACTTGGCCATGAAGGTGATCGACACGCCCTCCTGCGCGGCGATCTCCTTGGCGCCGGTCTTGTAGACGGCGTGCTGGTCGCACGTGACGAGGGCCTCGTCGTAGCGGAAGGCGATCTCGTGCTGGCCGGGGTTGCACTCGCCCTTGGCGGACTCGACGGTGAGCCCGGCGCCCGCCATGTCGTTGCGCAGGCGGCGCAGCAGGGGCTCGATGCGGCCGGTGCCGAGGATGGAGTAGTCGATGTTGTACTGGTTGGCGGGGGTCAGCCCGCGGTAGTTCGCGTCCCAGGCCTGTTCGTAGGTGTGCTTGAAGACGATGAACTCCAGCTCGGTGCCCGCCTGGGCGGTGAGGCCGTGTCCGGCGAGGCGGTCGAGCTGGCGGCGCAGGATCTGCCGGGGCGCGGCGGCGACGGGGCTGCCGTCCTCCCAGGCGAGGTCGGCGACGAGCATGGCGGTGCCGGGGTTCCAGGGCACGCGGCGCAGGGTGGCGAGGTCGGGGTGCATGGCGAAGTCGCCGTAGCCGCGGTCCCAGGAGGACATGGCGTAGCCGTCGACGGTGTTCATGTCGGCGTCGACGGCGAGGAGGTAGTTGCAGCCCTCGGTGCCGTGCGCGAGCACCTCGTCGAGGAAGAATCTCGCGGCGAACCGCTTGCCCTGGAGCCGCCCCTGCATGTCCGGGAAGGCCAGGACGACGGTGTCGATCTCACCGGCGGCGACGAGGGCGTGCAGTTCCTCGACGCCGAGCGGCGGTGTGCGGTCTGCCACGGGAAAGCCTCCTTAAGGCTTCTTGGGCCAGCCGGAAGCCATAAGGTATTGCGGAGAACCATTGCTTGGGAAGGGGGCGCGGCGATGCCGGGACGGACGGACGACGGGGCGGACGGGCTGACCCCGGTGCTGCGGCCCGTGCGCGCGGGCAACGGCTTCGAGGAGGCCCTGGAGCAGATCCTCCAGGTCGTGCGGCTGGGCCTGGTGCCGGCCGGGGAACGGCTGCCCGCCGAGCGGGAGCTGGCCGAGCGGCTCGGCATCAGCCGGGTGACCCTGCGCGAGGTGCTCAAGGTGCTGCAGGACCAGGGCCTGGTGGAGTCGCGGCGCGGGCGCTACGGCGGAACGTTCGTGCTGGCCCGCGCCGACGGCGGCGGCGAGGACGAGCTGCGGCGCCGGGTCGCCGGGGTGGACGTCGAGGACGTGCTGCGCTTCCGCGAGGTGCTGGAGACGGGCGCGGTCGAACTGTGCGCGACGCACGGCCTGACCGAGGAGCGGGCCGCCCGGCTGCGCGAGGCCCTGGCCCGCACCCATGACGCGCCCCTCGGCGGCTACCGGCGGCTGGACACCCTGCTCCACCTCACGCTCGCCGAGCTGTCCGGCTCCCCCTCGCTGGCGGCCCAGTACGCGGCCGTGCGGGCCTCGGTGAACGACCTGCTCGACTGCATCCCGCTGCTGGTGCGCAACCTGGAGCACTCCCAGCGCCAGCACACCGCGCTGGTCGAGGCGGTGCTCGACGGGGACGCGGACGCGGCTCGGGAGATCATGCGCGAGCACTGCGCGGGGACGGCGGCACTGCTGCGAGGATTCCTCACCTGACCCGCTCCGCGCCGGAAAGGTACACGGACGGTCCATTGACGGCCTGGGAGGGCGTATGGCGGACAGACCGCTGATCGGGATCAGTACCTACCTGGAGTCCGGCGTGCGCTGGGGCGTCTGGGAGCTGCCGGCGGCCCTGCTGCCGGCCGGCTACGCCGGTCTCGTCCAGCACGCGGGCGGCCTCGCGGCGATGCTGCCGCCGGACGAGCCGGACCTGGCCGCCGCCACCGTCGCCCGTCTCGACGGACTCGTCGTCGCGGGCGGCCCCGATGTCGACCCGGCCCGCTACGGCGCCGGCCGCGACCCCCGCACCGGCCCGCCCGCGCACGCCCGCGACGCCTGGGAACTGGCCCTGATCGACGCCGCGCTGAGCGCGCGCCTGCCCCTGCTCGGCGTCTGCCGGGGCATGCAGCTGCTCAATGTCGCCCTCGGGGGCACGCTGACCCAGCACATCGACGGCCATGCCGAGGCGCCGGGCGTCTTCGGCACGCACCGGGTGAAGCCGGTCCCGGACACGCTGTACGCCGCGACCGTCCCGGAGGAGACCGACGTCCCGACCCACCACCACCAGGCCGTCGACCGTCTGGGCATCGGCCTGATCCCCTCCGCCCACGCCCCCGACGGCACGGTGGAGGCCGTCGAGCTGCCCGCCCCGCACTGGGCCCTCGGCGTCCAGTGGCACCCGGAGATGGGCGAGGACCTTCGGGTGATGCGGGCGCTGGTCGCGGCCGCGGGTGCCTGACCGGCGGTTGAACGGGGTGCCTCGGTGTGTCGTCGGGCTGCGGCCGTACGTGGTCGCTCGCGCAGTTCCCCGCGCCCCTTCAGGAGCGGTGGGCCAACGCCCCCTCAGGGACGCAACGGCCGACGGCTGGGGGCAGGGCGCTGACGCCGCACGCGGCTGCTCGCCCCCCCTTCAGAGCGGCGGATGGCCAACGCCCTTCTTAGGGGCGCGGGGAACTGCGCGAACGGCCACGACGAACGGACACACGACAACCGACGCGACACCGGGTGGCCGCAGGCCACTCAAGCCCCGCCGCACGCGGCTGCTCGCCCCCCTTCAGAGCGGCGGATGGCCAACGCCCTTCTCAGGGGCGCGGGGAACTGCGCGAACGGCCACGGCGTACGGACACACGACAGCCGGCCGCCACGCCACCTACCCCCGCGTCAGGGACAGCAGTTCCCTTGCCGGGCCCACCGGGCGGTGGCCTGTCGGCCATACCGCTCGGAGGTCGCGGGCCAGGGCGACGCCGTCGACCGGCACGCTCACCAGGCGCCGCATGGCCAGCTCCTCGCGCACGGCCAGCTCGCTGAGCACCGCGGGCCCCGCACCGCTGACCGCCGACGCCTTCACCGCCGTGGTGGACGACAGCTCGATGAGCGGCCGGGCCAGGCCACCCAGCGCGGTGTCCAGCACCTGCCGCGTGCCGGAGCCCTTCTCCCGCAGGATCAACGGCGTCGCCGCCAGCTCGGACGCCTCCAGCGGGCGCCTGCGACGGGCCCAGGGATGGCTCGGGGACGTCACCACGATCAGCTGGTCGTGGGCGATGACCACGGAGTCCAGTCCCGACGGCACCGTGAGCCCCTCCACGAAGCCCAGGTCCGCCTCGTCGGACAGCAGCAGCTCCGCCACGGCCGTCGAGTTCCCGGCGTGCAGCGACACCGCGGTGTCCGGCCGCTGCGCGCGCAGCGCCAGCAGCCACCCCGGCAGCAGATACTCAGCGATCGTCATGCTCGCGGCGACCCGGAGCCGGGAGTCGCGCCGGTCCCGCAGCGCCTGCGCGCCCACGTCGAAGGCCTCGGCCGCCTCCACCACCCGCCGCGCCCAGTCGGTCACCAGCGCCCCCGCGTCCGTGAGCCGGGAGCCGCGCGGCGAACGGTCCACCAGGGCCACGCCGAGCTGGCGTTCCATGGAACGGATTCGGCTGCTCGCGGCGGGCTGGGTGATGCCGACCTCGCGCGCCGCCGCGCCGAGACTGCCCAGCCGGGCGACGGCCAGCAGCAGCTCCAGCGCGCCCAGGTCGGGGACCCGGTGCGCCAGCGACCCCCCGCCCGGTCGTACGTCCGCGTCCCGCCCCTTGCTGCTGCTCATAACCCCACCTTATGTCGTGATAGAGGCATAGCCCCTGGTCGAGGCGGCACGGGGACCGGAGGCTGGATGTCATGGTCACCGCCGCCCAGCCCCTCTCCCCCGCGCCCACCTCGCGCACCGGGAAGCCCGCCACCCCTCGCACGGGAACGGCCACCGCCCTGCGCCACCTCGGCCCGAACTGGTACGCCACCGTCATGGGCACGGCCGTCGTCGCGACCGCGCTGCCGGGGGACCTCCCCGCCCTGCGCCCGTTGCGCGCCGCCGTCTGGGCGCTCGCCCTCCTGCTGCTCGTCGTGCTGCTGGCCGCCCGCGCCCTGCACTGGCGCCACCACCGTGACCAGGCCCGCGCCCACCTCCTCGACCCGGCCGTCGTGCCGTTCTACGGCTGCCTCTCGATGGCCCTGCTGGCCGTCGGCGGCGGTGCGATGACGGCCGGGCGGTACTGGATAGGTCCCAACGCGGCCCTCGCGCTGGACGTGGTGCTGTTCACCGCCGGTACCGCCGTGGGGCTGGCCGCGGCCGTCGCCGTCCCGTACCTGATGGCCGTACGCCACCGGGTGGGCGTGGAGCAGGCCACGCCGGTGTGGCTGCTGCCGCTGGTGGCGCCCATGGTGTCGGCGGCGCTGGGCCCCCTGCTGGTGCCGTATCTGCCGCCGGGGCAGGCCCGCGAGACGCTGCTGCTGGGCTGCTTCGCGCTGTTCGGGCTGAGCCTGCTGGCCACGCTGCTGATGCTGCCGCTGGTGTTCGCCCGTCTGGTCACGGGCGGCCCGCTGCCGCTCGCCCTGACGCCGACACTGTTCCTGGTGCTCGGCCCGCTGGGCCAGTCGACCACCGCCGTGGGCCACTTCACCGACGTGGCTCCGGGCGTGGTGCCCGCCCCGTACGCCGACGGCTTCGCGCTGCTCGCGGTCCTGTACGGCGTCCCCGTCATGGGCTTCGCGCTGCTGTGGCTGGGCCTTGCCACCGTGCTCGTGGTACGGGCCGGGCGGCACGGGATGGGCTTCGCGATGACCTGGTGGGCGTTCACCTTCCCGGTGGGCACCTGCGTCACGGGCGCCGCGTCCCTGGCCCGGCACACCGGACTCCTCGCCTACGACGCCCTCGCCCTGGCCCTCTACGCCGTCCTGCTCGCCGCCTGGGCGGCCGCGGCCACTGGGACGGTACGGGGACTGCTCAGCGGAGAGCTGCTCGCAGGGCCTCGCCCAGCACCCGGGGCGCCGTCGCCAGCGACGGCCCGTACCAGGTGAGGTGCCGGCCGTCGACGAGCGCGCAGGGCAGTCCGGGGAACGCCTCGGGGCCGTCCTCGGCGGTGAAGCGGTAGGGCTCGTCCGGCAGGACCACCACGTCCGGGGCCGCGGCCCGCAGCTCCTCCAGGGGGACGCGCGGATACCGCTCGGCGTGCCCCGCGTAGAGATGGCCGACGCCGAGGCGGGCGAGCACGTCGCCCGCGAAGGTGTCCCGGCCCAGCACCATCCAGGGCCGCCGCCAGATCGGCACCACGGCACTGGTCCCGGCGGGCAGGGCGAGCGGCGCGGCCCAGGCGGCCCTGGCCTCGTCCAGCCAGCGCGGCCGGCCGGCCGCCCCACAGGCGCGCAGCACCCGCTCCAGCTCGACGAAGGCCTGCGGCACGTCACGCACCTCGGTGAGCAGCACCTCGACGCCCGCGGCGCGCAGGGCGGCCAGGTCGGGCGCGCGGTTCTCCTCCTCGTTGGCGAGGACGAGGTCGGGGCGCAGGCCGACGATCCGCTCCAGCGCGGGGTTCTTGGTGCCGCCGATCCGGGTGACGTCCAGGTCCGCCGGACGACTGCACCAGTCGGTGGCGCCGACCAGCACGCCGGGCAGGGACACGGCCACGGCCTCGGTCAGGGACGGTACGAGGGAGACGACGCGCATCAGCGGGGCCGGTCCTCGACGGCCTCGATGTGCTCGGCGACGGCGACCACGATCACCCGGGTCTCCGGCCCCGTGGCCCGCCAGCGATGCCGCACCCCGCCGGTCAGATAGAGGGTGTCGCCACGGCCCAGCCGGTAGGCGCGGCCCTCCGCCTCGATCTCCACCCCGCCGTCGGCGACGTACATCAACCGGTCGTTGCGGTACTGGAATTCACGGCCCGCGTCATGGTCGCCGGTGAACTCCGAGGCGTGCATCTGGTGATGTCCGCGCACCAGCGATCGCGCCTGCGGCGCGAGGGGTCGCTCGACGTCCTCGGCTCGCACGACGTCGACGCTGCACGCCGGGTCGGCCGCCGCGAGGAGTTCGACGGCCGTGGTGCGCAGGGCGTCGGCGAGCTTCTCCAGGGAGGCGGTGCTCGGCCGGGCCCGGTCGTTCTCGATCTGGCTCAGGAAGGGCACCGACAGGCCGCTGCGTTCGGACACGACGGCGAGGGTGAGTTCCAGCGCCCGGCGACGTCGTCGCACGGCCGCACCCACGCGCAGGTGCTGTTCTTTGTGGTCGCCCATCGCTCCGGCTCCCTCCTTCGCTCGTCCTCGCTCACCGGCCGCTCACCGCAGCACCGCTCCCGGTTGATTCTCCCGCTGAGCTCCCGGTGGATTCTCCTGATGGCTTCTCTGCACCCTACGCATGTTCGGCAAACCGTTTCATGCGGGCGTCACATCGCCGACACATTGTCCGAGGCGCGACCCCTCAGTTCGCGCCAGCGGACAGCCGCGCTCCGCATCCGCGTGACGCCGTTCCGTGCGTATTCCGGGCTCTTCAGGTGACCCGGACCCCAACTCGGGGGCCCGTCCGGCCGGTTCACAGGCCCATGCGTGGCTCTGCGTGGTTGTCCAAATCCGTATGGTGGCCGACGGCGGGAAAACAGGGCATTCCCGGGGCGGCACACGGCCGCTGCGCCGAAGGGCCGTTGTCGGTGCCTTACGGCATGATGCGAGACGTGACCGGACGACTGATGCTCCTCGACACCGCCTCCCTCTACTTTCGCGCCTACTTCGGCGTACCGGAGTCCGTGAAGGCCCCGGACGGCACTCCCGTGAACGCCGTGCGCGGGTTGCTGGAGTTCATCGACCGCCTGGTGAAGGACCACCGCCCGGACCAGCTGGTGGCCTGTATGGACGCCGACTGGCGGCCGCAGTGGCGGGTCGACCTGATCCCCTCGTACAAGGCGCACCGCGTCGCCGAGGAGCGCGAGGCGGGGCCGGACGAGGAGGAGGTGCCGGACACCCTCTCCCCCCAGGTGCCGGTGATCGAGGAGGTCCTGGACGCGATCGGCATCGCCCGCGTCGGCGTCGCGCGCTACGAGGCCGACGACGTCATCGGCACGTTCACCGCGCGCGCGAAGGGCCCGGTCGACATCGTCACCGGCGACCGCGACCTGTACCAGCTGGTCGACGACACGCGTGGGGTGCGGGTGCTGTATCCGCTCAAGGGCGTCGGCATGCTCCAGCTCACCGACGAGGCGTGGCTGCGCGAGAAGTACGGCGTCGACGGCCCCGGATACGCCGACCTGGCCCTGCTGCGCGGCGACCCGAGCGACGGGCTGCCCGGCGTGCCCGGCATCGGGGAGAAGACGGCCGCGAAGCTGCTCGCGGAGTTCGGTGACCTGGCCGGGATCATGGCCGCGGTGGACGACCCGAAGGCGAGGCTGACGCCTACGCAGCGCAAGCGGCTCACCGAGGCGGGGCCCTATCTCGCGGTCGCCCCGAAGGTGGTGCGGGTCGCGGACGACGTGCCCCTGCCGGACGTCGACCCCACGCTGCCGCGCACCCCGCGCGACCCGGTGGCGGTCGCGGAACTGGGTACTCGCTGGGGCCTCGGGAACTCGCTGCACCGGCTGCTGCTCACGCTCGGCGCCTGAGACTCGCCGGTGCTCATGCGGGCCACCGGTCGGACACATGTCAGGGGGTGTAGTGCTAACTTAGGTATACCTAAGCAAGGGAACGCAGGGAGGCCGCCATGGCACTACGTCCGGCCCGCGGGGCACGGAAGCCCCACTCCGCGCAGGTCGTCCGCACCGAGCGGCTGACCCCGCACCTGCAACGCGTGGTGCTCGGCGGCGACGGCCTCGCCGAGTTCTCGGTCGGCACCCACACCGACCACTACGTGAAACTGCTGTTCCCGGCCGAGGGCGTGACCTATCCCGAGCCGTACGACCTCCAGCGCATCCGCGAGGAGTTCCCGCGCGAGCAGTGGCCGGTGACCCGGACGTACACCGTGCGCGCCTGGGACCCCGAGGCGCACGAGCTGACCCTGGACTTCGTGGTCCACGGCGACGAGGGCCTGGCCGGCCCCTGGGCGATCCGGGTGCGGCCCGGCGCGACCGTGCGCTTCCTCGGCCCCGGCGGCGCCTACGCCCCGGACCCGACGGCCGACTGGCATCTTCTCGTCGGTGACGAGAGCGCCCTGCCCGCCATCGCGGCCGCCCTGGAGGCCCTCCCCGACGACGCCGAGGTGCGCGCCTTCGTGGAGATCGCCGGGCCCGGGGAGGAACTGAAGATCGACACCGCCGCGGAGGTCGTATGGCTGCACCGCGGCGGCCGGCGCATCGGCGAGGCGCTGGTGGAGGCGGTGCACACGCTGGACTGGCCCGAGGGCCGGGTGCACGCCTTCGTGCACGGCGAGGCGAGCTGGGTGAAGCAGCTGCGGCACCTGCTGCGGGTCGAGCGCGGCATCCCCCGCGAGGACCTGTCCATCTCCGGCTACTGGCGCCTCGGTCACGACGAGGACGGCTGGCAGGCGTCCAAGCGGGACTGGAACGCACGGATCGAACTGGAGCAGGAGGGCGCCGCACCGGCGGCGTGAACGCGGAGACGCGGGGACGCGGCGGCACCAGCCGCGTGTGCGTGAAGGGAAGCGGCGACACCCGGGGCGGGTGGCGCCGCTTCGGTGTTTCCGGGGGAGGGCACGGCCGTGAAGGAGCGTTCGGAGCAAGGGCGTTGGACGAAGCCGAGGGCACGGGCGCCCAGAGGGATGCGGGCGGGCGCCGGGCTTCGCGGCCACGCCCGGAGGCGTGCACGGTCACCCGGGAGACGTCCGTCAGGCTCGCGCAGCCCCCGGCGGGGCAACCCCCTCGGCGCGGTGAGGACTTGGGCGCGCGGGTGACACGGACGCGTCATGCGGGTGAAACAGGGCGTCCCTAATTTCTGTCGCCCGACAGGAAATGGGTTCGCCCCGCACCTCGTCCCCGTACGACACCCCGTACGACGCCCTCACCCTCCCGCCGAAGGCAGGTGCCGCCGTGACCACCACCGCCCCCTCCGACCTGCGCCCCGACCCACCCGAGCCCGGCTCCGACCGCTCCCTCGCCGAGTTCGGCTACCGCCAGGAGCTGCACCGCAGCCTCGGCCGGTACGCCTCCTTCGCGGCCGGGTTCTCCTTCATCTCGGTCCTGACGACCGTCTTCCAGTTCTTCGCGTTCGGATTCGCCTTCGGCGGCCCGGTCTTCTTCTGGGCCTGGCCGGCCGTGCTCGCCGGACAGTTGCTGGTGGCGGCCTGCTTCGCGGAACTGGCCGCGCGCTACCCGATCTCGGGCGCGATCTACCAGTGGTCGACGCGGCTGTCGAACGCCACCTTCGGCTGGTTCGCCGGCTGGATCATGGTGATCGGCCAGATCGTGGTGGTCGCGGCGGCCGCCCTCGCACTCCAGATGGTGCTGCCCGCCCTCTGGTCCGGCTTCCAGCTGATCGGCGACGACCCGGCACCCACCTCCCCCGACGGCGCGGCGAACGCGGCCGTCCTCGGTGTCGTCCTGCTGGCCCTGACCACCCTGGTCAACGTCCTCGACAACCGCGTGCTGTCCCTGGTCAACCGCGTCGGCGTCACCGCCGAGATCGTCGGGGCCGTCCTGATCGTCGTGCTGCTGCTCACCCACTCCGAGCGCGACCCCGGCATCACCTTCCACACCGGCGGCGGCGACCTGACGGGGGCGCTGCTGGTGGGCTCGTTCGCGGCGGCGTACGTGCTCATCGGGTTCGACAGCGCGGGCGAGATGAGCGAGGAGACCCGCGACCCCCGGCGCACCGCGCCCCGCACGATCCTCACCGCCCTCGGCGCGGCCGGCCTGCTCGGCGGACTGATCGTGCTGGGCGGACTGCTGGCCGCGCCCAGCCTCACCGACGGCCGACTGGCCGTGGACGGGCTGTCCTACGTCCTCACCAGCAGCCTGGGCGACGGCGTGGGCCGGCTGCTGCTGGCCGACGTGGTGATCGCCATCGCGGTGGCCACCCTGGCGATCCAGACCTCGGCCTCCCGCATGCTGTTCTCCATGGCCCGCGACGGACAGCTGCCGTTCGCCGGCCGCCTCGCCCACGTCAACCCGCGCACCGGCATGCCCGGTGCCCCCGCGACGGTCGTCGGCGTGCTCGCCGCGTCGCTGCTCCTGCTCAACTTCGCCTCCCCCGAGGCGTTCCTGGCCATCGGCACCACCTGCATCGCCCTGCTGTACCTGGCCTACGCGATGGTCACCGGCCCGCTGCTGCTGACCCGTCTGCGCGGCCGCCTCCCCTCGGGCGGCACGGACGAACGCGGCGCCCCGCTGTTCTCCCTCGGCCGCTGGGGCGTCCCGGTCACCGCCCTCGCCGTGCTCTACGGCCTGTTCATGACGGTCAACCTGGCCTGGCCCCGCGCCGAGGTGTACGACCCGGCGGGCGGGCACTGGTACTTCCAGTGGTTCACCCTGCTGTTCCTGGGCGTCACCGTCGCCGTGGGCGTGGCCTTCCGCGCGTACCGCGGACGGAAGGCGGCGTCCGCGCCGCTCGCGGACACGGTGCCGGTCCAGGACCGGAGCCTCGACGACGAGGTGGCGGTGTAGCGCACCTGCCCGGCCCCGGCTTCGGGTCAGTCTCCGCGCACGCGGGCGTGCAGGTGCATGTCGTGCCAGCCGTCGGTGTGCAGGCCCGAGCGGCGCTTGGTGCCTTCCGGACGGAAGCCCGACTTGGCGGCGACGCGGCAGGAGCCCTCGTTCGCCACGGAGTGCAGCAGTTCCAGGCGCTGGAGGCCTATGTCGTCCAGCGCCCAGCGGGACAGGGCGGTGGTGGCCCGTGCGGCGACGCCCTGTCCGCGGGCCGCCGCCGTCGTCCAGTACGCGACCTCGGCGACCCCTTCGTCGAGGCGCAGCTCCCGCAGGGCGACCCGGCCCAGCAGCCGGCCGCCGTCCGCCGCGACGACGGCCCACTGCGCGGAGTCCTCCTCCACCCAGTCGCTGGTCCACTCCCCGATCCACTCCCGCACCTCCGCCACCGACTCGGCGGCCCGCAGATGCCAGCGGTGGATCAGCGGGTCCTGGAAGGCCTCGTGCAGCGCGGGCGCGTCCGAGTCCAGCCACGGGCGCAGCAGCAGGCCGTCGCCGGGGTCGAGCGTGGGCTGCGGCATGCCTGCGAGGGTGCCGGCGGGCACGACCGGGGCCGTGAGATAGGGCATGATCGCCATCCTGCCAAGGCGCCGCGGCCGGCCCAACGGGTTTTACGGCCCCACTCCGCCGGGCGGAGCTCCGCCGGGTTCCGGCGCCTCGGGGCAGGACCGGGGCGACGTAGGCTTGCCTGACCATGAGCCGTCGTCGCACTCCCCCGCCCTCCCCGCTGCCGCAGCGCGACGGCGTGGACCCGGTGCGGGTGCGCCTGCCCGGCGAGGGCGCGTGGGCCACGGTCGGCGAGCACCTGGTGGACCGGCTGTCCGGCGCGGGCGCCGGGGTGGTGCGCGGGATGCTGGACGACGGGCTGATCGTGGGCGCGGACGGGCGCCCGGTGGCGGCGGACGCGGCCTATGTGCCCGGCATGTACGTGTGGTTCCACCGCGAGCTCGCACCCGAGGTCCCGGTGCCGTTCCCGGTGGAGGTCGTGTACCGCGACGAGCACATCGTCGTCGCCGACAAGCCGCACTTCCTGGCCACCACTCCGCGCGGCTCCCACGTCTCCCAGACCGTGCTGGCCCGGCTCAGGCACGACCTGGACATCCCCGCGCTGAGCGCCGCGCACCGCCTCGACCGGCTCACGGCCGGCCTGGTGCTGTTCACCGTGCGGCCCGAGGAACGCGGCGCGTACCAGACGCTGTTCCGCGACCGGCTGGTGCACAAGGAGTACGAGGCGGTCGCGCCCTACGACCCGGGGCTCGACCTCCCGCGCACGCTGCGCAGCCGCATCGTGAAGGAGCGCGGCGTGCTCAGCGCCCGCGAGGTGGAGGGCGAACCGAACGCGGTCAGCCGGATCGAGCCCGGCGAGTGGCGCGGCGAGGGTCCGGCCCGCTACCGGCTGCTCCCCGCCACCGGACAGACCCATCAGCTGCGGGTGCACATGAGCGCGCTCGGTCTGCCGATCCTCGGCGACCCTCTGTATCCCGAGCCCGGCCCGCCCGTGCCGGAGGGTGACTTCCGGCGCCCGCTGCAACTGCTCGCGCGCGTCCTGGAGTTCACCGACCCGGTCACGGGCGTGCCCCATCGCTTCGTCAGCGGCCGACAGCTCGCCGCGTGGACCTCGTACGCCGACTGGGCCGGCCGGTAGCGGCCGGGGCGAGGCGGCGGCCTTCGAGGCACCCGTACCCTTCGGCGCCCGCCGGTGTCCGGGAGTCCGGGGTCAGTCGCCTCTCCACCACCGCAGGATCCGCTGCCACACCCCGGGCCGGCCGGCCGGTGCGGGCGCCGGCTCCTGGACGGGCGTGGGCGTCGCGGGCTGGGCCTGCGGCTGAGGCAGGGACTGAGACGGGGGCTGAGACGGGGGCGGGGCCGCGGGGGCCTGCTGGGGAGCCGCGGCCTGCTGCGGCTGCCCCGGGGTGCCGACCTGCCAGGCGGGCCGCTGCGGCGGCAGCGGCCGGATCGACGGCTTCTCCATGATGTCCTGCTGCGCCTTCGGCGCGAACTGCGTCGGCAGCGACACGAGATGCCGGGAGGCGATGGACTCGGTCCAGCGCAACTCCTCCTCGGGGATCTCGAGTTCGACGTCCGGCAGCCGCATCAGCAGCGCGTCCACGCCCACGTCGGCGATGGCACGGCCGATGTCCTGGCCGGGGCATTCGTGCGGCCCGCCGCCGAAGGACAGATGCGAGCGGTTGCCCTGCATGTTGACCGCCAGGTCGGGCCGCACCCGCGGGTCGACATTGCCCGGGGCGGGCGCGAACAGCAGGCCGTCGCCGCGCCGGATGCGCTGGCCGCCCAGCTCGGTGTCCGCCTTGGCGAAGTAGGCGAAGACGGTGCTGAACGGCGGTTCGTCCCACAGGGACTGCTCGACCGCCTCGGGCACGGTCATCTGACCGCCGTTGAGCTGCGCGCGGAAGCGCGGGTCGGTCAGCACCATGCGGATCGCGTTGGACAGCAGATTGACGGTGGCCTCGTAGGCCGCGTAGAGGACGACCCGGAGGTGTTCGCGGACCTCGTCGTCGGTCAGCCGGGCCGGGTGCATGACGAGGAAGCTGGTGAAGTCGTCCTCGGGCTGGGCGCGGCGGCGGGTGGTGAGCCGGCCGAGGGCGTCCATGACGTAGGCGTTGCTGGCGATGGCGGTCTCGGTGCCCTTGAGCGCGTCGCGGGCCGATTGCACGAGCCGGTCGTTGAACTCCTCGGGCATGCCGAGGACCTCGCACATGACGGCCATCGGCAGATGCTCGGCGAACTGGCTGACGAGGTCGGCGCTGCCCTCCTCGCAGAACCGGTTGACCAGCCGCTGGGTGTGGCGGTTGATGTGCCGGCGCAGGCCGCGGTGGTCGATGGTGGACATGGCGCCGGTGACCGCGCCGCGCAACCGCAGATGCTCGTCGCCCTCGGCGTGCGAGCAGATGGGCTGCCAGGCGATGTGCGGCATGAGGGGGTGGTCGGGCTTGACCATGCCCTCCAGCAGCGGGGTCCAGACGCGGCTGTCGCGGGTGTACTGCGAGGGCGTGCGCACCATGTGCAGGTTCTCGGCGTGGCCGAGCACCACCCAGATCGGCACGTCCTCGTGGAGCAGCGCGGGGGCGACGGGCCCGTGGTCCTCCCGCAGCTTCTCGTACAGCTCGCCGAGGTCCGCCGCGCCGGGGCCGTAGAGCCGGTGCAGGCCGCCGGGGCCCGTGCCGTGGGCGGGGCAGCCGGGGGGCGGGGCGGTGGCGGTGGGGTCGTCCGTTCCGGTCGGTGCTTGGGGTTCAGGCGTCACTGTGGAGGCTCCGAAGCTGGTGGATCAGATGTCGGGGGATTCGGGACGGGTGGGGGCCGTACGTGTGCGGGGGATGCGGGCGGGTCCGGCGCGGTGCGGGCGTCCCCGGGTGCACCCGGGGGCGGGTGCCGGGGGGCGAGGTGCGGGCGGGGCCGGTCGCGGGGCGGCCCACGGGTCAGATGGGCGCGCCGGTCAGGGCGAGGGCGTGCAGGAAGCGCATCAGCGTCATCAGGGCGTCCCGGCTGGAGGCGCGGCGGCGCGCGTCGATCTCCATGATCGGGATCTCGTCCGGCAGGTCCAGGGCGGTGCGCAGCTCGTCGATGGGGTAACGGGGGGCGTCCGGGAAGGAGTTGACGGCGACCACGAACGGCACGCCGCGCTCCTCCAGCCGCCCGATGACGTCGAAGCTGACCTGGAGACGCCGGGTGTCGACCAGGACGACCGCGCCGAGCGCCCCCTCGAACAGGCCGTTCCACAGGAACCAGAAGCGTTCCTGGCCGGGGGTGCCGAAGAGGTAGAGGACCAGTTGGTCGCTGATGCTGATGCGGCCGAAGTCCATGGCCACTGTGGTGGCGGTCTTGCTCTCCGAGCCGTAGTTGTCGTCGACGCCGACGCCCGCCTGCGTCATGGTCTCCTCGGTGGTCAGCGGTCTGATCTCACTGACCGAGCCGACCATGGTGGTCTTGCCGACTCCGAAGCCGCCCACGATCACGATCTTCACCGCGGCCTGGGCCGTGTGCGGCAGATGGTCCTCGGTGCGTGGGCCGGGGATGGTGTCAGAGCTTTTGAAGTCCATGCATCACCGCTTCGAGGAGGGAACGGTCGGCGAGCGACTTGCGGACGACGGGGACGCGCGCCTGGACCAGTTCGGCCGTCAGCATCTCGGTGAGCAGCACGGTCACCACACTGAACGGCAGGCTGAGATAGGCCGACAGCTCGGCCACGGACAGGGGGGCGGCGCACAGCCGGAGCACCGCCGCCTGTTCCGGAGTGGTCGAGGGAGACGGCTCGGCGTGCGCCACGATTAACGTGACCAGGTCGAGCTCCGCCCGCCCGCTGTCCGCGCCGCCGATGACGAACAGCCTTTCGGGGTTGGGCCGTTCGCCCTCCTTGCCGGCGGGCGGGGACGGGACGGACGCGGGCTCGGAATCGGGTTCTCGTCGTCGGCGTTGCGGAGGAGTCATACGGTTTGCCCGTTGTGTCGGGGCGGACTTGTCAGATGGGCGCCGATCCGGACGACGAGGTCACGCATCCGGGCGCTCATCATGCTGGGGTCGCAGATCATGTCGGCGAGGACGGCGAGGTAGGCGTTGGCGCCGGCCGCCATCATGTAGAAGTAGCCGCGGTCGACCTCGATGAGCACCATGTTCATCTCCCCCTCGCTGGTGGGGATCTCCTGGGCGACCGCGTTCGCGAGGCTCTGGAGTCCCGCGCAGGCCGCGGCGACCCGGTCCGCGGTGTCGGGGTCACCGCCGTGCCGGGCGATGCGCAGTCCGTCGGCGGAGAGCACCACGATCATGGCGACGCCCGGTACGCCGTCGGCGAGCTCCTTGAGCATCCAGTCGAAGTTCGCTCGCTGCTGGATCACTTGAGGTCCCCCTCGTCGTCGGCCTCGCTGCGGGCCGAGTCATCGATCAGATGGGTGTATGCGGTGGGGTTGCGGGTGAACGCGGTGGGGTGTTCGCCGGGCGCGGCGACCTTCTTCAGCCCCTCCCAGAAGGCCTCGAAGGCCATGCCGGGTGCGGGCTGGTCGTCCTTCTCGCGGGCCGGTTCGGCGGCCTTGAGCTCCGCCCACTGGGGTCCGGGGTCGCGTCCCTCGCTCAGGGCGCGCTCGGCGGCGGCCTGTTCGGCCAGGCGCTGGCTGAGCGGGGTCCTGACCCGGCTGCGGCGCTGCGGCAGGCCGCCCGCGGTCCACTCCGTGACCTCGGGGACCTCGTCCTCCATCGAGACCGTCTCGGGCATGCGGGGGCTGGTGGGGCGGCGCTTCTTGAGCGGCCGCTTGGGCCCCTCGAGCGCGTCCATCGCCTGGGGCAGGGCGGTGGCCCCGATGCCGTGGGCGAGACCGACGCCGGGTTCGGTGGTCATCATGTCGCTGGGCACGATGAGCACCGCGCGGACCCCGCCGTAGGCGGAACTGCGCAGCGACACCTGCATGTTGTACGTCGAGCAGAGCCGGCCGACGACGGCGAGGCCGAGGCGAGGGCTGTCGCCGAGCTCCTGGAGGTCGACACCGGCCTTGGCGCGCTCCAGCATGCCCTCGGCCCGGGCGCGGGCCTCCTCGCTGAGGCTGACACCGCCGTCCTCGATCTCGATGGCGACGCCGGTCTGCACCTCGAACGCGGTGACATGGACCTTGGTCTGCGGCGGGGAGTAGCGGGTGGCGTTGTCGAGCAGCTCGGCGCACGCGTGGATGACGGGCTCGACGGCGGTGCCCTTGATGTTGACCTTGGCGATGTTGTCGAGCGAGATGCGGCGGAACTCCAGGATCCGGGACATGGCGCCGCGCAGCACGCTGTAGAGGGCGACCGGCAGGGGCCACTGGCGGCTGGGGCGGCCGCCGCCGAGGACACCGACGGAGTCGGCGAGGCGGCCGATCAGCGCGTTGCCGTGGTCGATGCGCAGCAGGTCGTCGAAGACCTCGGGGTTGCGGCCGTGGTCCTCCTCCATCTCCCGCAGTTCCGCGGCCTGCTGGTGGATGATCGCCTGCACGCGCCGGGCGACGTTGACGAAGGAGCGCTGGGCGGAGTCGCGCAGGGCTTCCTCGTGGTCCACGATCCGCACCATGTACAGGACGAGGTGGCGCTCGGCTTCGCTCAGGTCCAGGTAGGAGGGGTCGATGTCGCCGAGGTCGCGCATCACCTCTCCGGGGGAATTGCCGACGCGCAGCCGGTGGATGGCCGCGGGCACGACCTCCCGGCCGAGCCGGATCATCCGGTCGTCGTGGGCGGCCAGGCGCTGTTCCAGATACGCGGTGTGACGGGCGTGCTCGGCGCGCTGCTCGCGCAGCGTACGGCCGCGGCGCACCGCCTCGGCCCCGGTCAGGATCACCAGCAGGGTCGCGATGCCACCGCACACGGCGACCGCGTTCTGCGCCGGCCGCGCGACGAGTGCGACGGCGGCGCCGGTTGCCACGGCCATCACTATCGCGGGGAGCAACAGCACGCGGGCGAAGGGCAGTTCGCGGCGTACGGGTGGGGTCTGGACACTCACCATGTGGGCCCTCTGAAACGAATCGGCTGGTACGCGGGGGTGCTGGCAGCGGGGTACGTCAGGGAACTGTCGGGATCTGAGGGAGTTTTGGGAACAAGCGCACGAATACGCCTCAACTCGGCGCGCTGCGGGCGAGCTTAGTCCGACCGGATCATCGCCGTGTCATATTCCACAAGCGCCTGAAATGACGCCTGGGACAGGAGTACGCTCGGCCCCATTTGCACGCTGAGACTACGGTCGCACACGCTCCGTAGTGGGGCACAGACATGCGAAGATGACTCACCGTAACGAGCGAACAGGCCCCTGGGACCCACCGGAAGCCCGCCCGCCAGGGCCCCCGGGACACGACCCCACACCCCCGGGCCGCCCCCCACGACCCGCCGGAACACTGCCCCGCGCCGCTCAGCGGCACACCTTTGCGGGCCCGCCACCCCTCGGCGGCACACCTTCGCCGACCCCCGGCGCTCCTCAGCGGCGCAAGCGTCGACGCCGCCCTCAGACCCCCGCGACCCGCAGCGCCGCGTCCGCCGTCGCCGCCGCGAAGGCCGACACCGGCCGCTCGGGGTCGGAGCGGTGCACCAGGATGACGCCCTCGATCAGCCCGAAGACCAGATCCGTGCGCAGCTCCAGCTCGCTCTTGGCGAGCGCCCCGCCCGCCTCGGTCCCCACGAGCAACTGCCGGTAGGCGTCCTTCAGTTCGGCGCGCACGGCATGGAACCCGGCGAACCGCTCGGTGCGCACCTCGGGCAGCAGGTACAGCACGCCGAGGTTGTGCGGGCCGTCGCACAGCAGCTGCACGTCGGCCCGGCACAGTTCCCACAGCCGTCGCGCCGCCGGGCTGCCGTCGTCGGCCAGGAGCTCACGCGCGTACGCCAGCGACGGCGTGACCGTCGACTCCAGCAGCGCGGCGAGGAGTTCCTCCTTGCCGGAGACGTAGTGGTACATGGACGCCTGCCGCATTCCGGCGCGCTCCGCCACGGCCCGGGTGGTGGTGGCCGCGTAGCCGTTCACCGTGAACAACTCCGCCGCGGCCGCGAGCAGTTCCTCACGCGGCGGAAGTCCGCTCTCCGGCCGCTGCGCGGCGCGCGGCCGGCCGACGCGCCGGCCACCTGTCGTCCCCATGCGTTCGATCCTCGCACACGGCCCGGCCCGCGCTCCCCGGCCGCCGCAGCCGGAGCCCGTCATCCGCAGGCGCCACCACGACGACCCCTGGCCAGTGCCCACAGCCGCTCACCCACACCCCCTTCCCTGCCCCCGCAGTGAGCGCCCGGTAACGGCGCGGCAACCGCGGGGCAACGCCGCCGACCCACCCCCCTCCTAATTTCTGTCGCGCGACAGAAACCGCACCGGAGCCGGAGGTCCATCCATGGCGACAGCCACCCCGCACGGAGCCCGCGCCCACGCCCGCGCCCAGGACGGCACACACGCCGAGGCCATGCCCGTCGTCCCGGCCCGCGACTGGCCGGCCCCGCCCTGCGCGGCGGGCCACCTGGTCTGGGCCGAGACCGTGGCCGGCGGCAACTACACCCACCGCGTCCTCGCCCGCGGCACCGAACTGCGGCTGACCGACCCGCACGCAGACGCCTGCGCGCATCTCCTGCTGTACGCCGCCGACCGCCCCTTCGAACGGCTCAACGTCGCCGACACGGTCAAGGTGCAGTGGAACGCCTACCTGGGCGAGGGAGTGCTGCTGCTGTCCGACCAGGGCCGCGTGCTGGCCTCGGTCGTCGCCGACACCTCCGGCCGGCACGACGCCCTGTGCGGCACCTCGACGCTCGCCCGCAACACCGCCCGCTACGGCGACGGCACCCCGCAGTCCGCCTCCCCCGCCGGACGCGAACTGCTGAAACTGGCCGCCGCCAAGAACGGCCTGGAGCCGCGCGACCTGCCACCCTCGCTCTCCTTCTTCCAGGGCGTACGCGTCACCGACGACGGCTCCCTGGACTTCACCGGCTCCGCCGGCCCAGGCACCAGCGTCACCCTGCGCGCCGAACAGGACGTCACGGTCCTGATCGCCAATGTGCCGCACCCGGCCGACCCGCGCCCCGACTACCGCAGCACACCACTGGAGGTCCTGGCCTGGCGCGCGGCACCCACCGCACCCGGCGACCCCCTGTGGGACGCCACCCCGGAGGGCCACCGCGCCTTCCTCAACACCACCGAATTCCTCGCCGCGAGGGGGCTCGCATGAAGACCGTCGTCCCGGCCCGCGCCGCCTGGTCCGCCGTCGTGCGCACCGGCCAGACCCTCACCGTCACCGACCTGCACGGCAACCAGGCCGTCGACTTCCTCCTCTACGACGCCCACGACACCTCGGTCCGCTACAGCGCGCCCGACACCGTCCACGCGCAGGGCAACATCTTCCTCACCACCGGCAGCGTGCTGCTCTCCGGCGAGCACACCCCGCTGATGACGGTCGTCTCCGACGACGTGGGCCGCCACGACACGGTCGGCGGCGCCTGCTCCAAGGAGTCCAACACCCTGCGCTACGGCCACCACACCTGGGCCCAGCACGCCTGCGTGGACAACTTCCTCGCCGAGGGCGCCCGGTACGGCCTCGGCAAGCGCGACCTCGTCTCCAACATCAACTGGTACATGAACGTGCCCGTCGAGCCCGACGGCACCCTCGGCATCGTCGACGGCCTCTCCGCACCGGGCCTGTCCCTCACCCTGCGGGCCGAGCGCGACGTGCTGGTCCTGGTCTCCAACTGCCCGCAGATCAACAACCCCTGCAACGGCTTCGAGCCGACGGCCGTACAGATGACGATCGAGGACCCGGAACCCACGGCACCCGGCACCGCCGCGACGACCGCCGAGACCGCCACGCCCACGACGACCGAGGGCGGCGCCGCATGACCTTCGACACCCTGCTGATCGCCAACCGCGGCGAGATCGCCGTCCGCGTCCTGCGCAGCGCCCGCGAACTCGGCCTGCGCACGGTCGCCGTGTACTCCGACGCCGACCGCGGCGCCCCGCACGTCCGCCTCGCCGACACCGCCGTACGCCTGGGCCCGGCCCCGGCGAAGGAGTCGTACCTCGACCCCGATCTCGTGCTGCGCGCCGCCAAGGACACCGGGGCGGGCGCGATCCACCCCGGCTACGGCTTCCTGTCCGAGGACGCGGCGTTCGCGCGGCGCTGCGAGGACGCCGGGATCGTGTTCGCGGGCCCGACGCCCGAGCAGCTGGAACTGTTCGGCGCCAAGCACACCGCGCGCGCCGCGGCGACGGCCGCGGGCGTGCCGCTCGCGGCCGGCACCGGGCTGCTGGCATCCCTCGACGAGGCCCTGACCGAGGCGTCCCGCATCGGCTACCCCGTGATGCTGAAGGCCACCGGCGGGGGCGGTGGTATCGGTATGTCGGCATGTCGTTCCGAGGGCGAACTCGCCGGAGCCTGGGAGCGGGTGCAGCGCGTGGCCGCCGCCTCCTTCTCCTCCGCGGGCGTCTTCCTGGAACGCCTCGTGGAACACGCCCGCCATGTGGAGGTGCAGGTCTTCGGGGACGGCGACGGCCGGGTCGTCACCTTCGGCGACCGCGACTGCACCCTCCAGCGCCGCAACCAGAAGGTGCTGGAGGAGACCCCCGCCCCGGGCCTGCCCGGCCACGTCCGCGACCGGATCGCCGGGTACGCGCGCGACCTGTGCGCCTCGGTCGGCTACCGCTCCGCCGGAACCGTCGAGTTCGTGTACGACGCCGCCCGCGAGGAGGCCTGGTTCCTGGAGGTCAACACCCGGCTCCAGGTGGAGCACCCCGTCACCGAGGAGATCTACGGCGTCGACCTGGTCGCCTGGATGCTCCGCCTCGCCCGCGGCGAGAAGGACGTCGTCCGCGACCCGGGCCCGCCCCGCGGCCACGCCGTCGAGGCCCGGCTGTACGCCGAGGACCCCTCCCGCGACCACCGGCCCGGCGCCGGACTGCTCACCCGCGTCGAGTTCCCGGCGGGTGTGCGCGTCGATGCCTGGGTGGAGACCGGCACCGAGGTGACCACCTCGTACGACCCGATGCTCGCCAAGGTGATCGCCCACGGCCCCGACCGCGCCGCGGCGCTGGCCCGCCTCGACGCCGCCCTCGCCCGCACCCGGGTCGACGGCATCGAGACGAACCTCGGCCTGGTGCGCGCCGCGCTCGCCCACGACGCCTTCCTGCGGGCCGAGCACAACACGGCCACCCTCGCCTCGGTCACCGACCCCACCCCCCGTATCGAGGTCGTCTCCGCCGGCACCCTCACCACCGTCCAGGACTGGCCCGGCCGTACCGGCTACTGGCAGGTCGGCGTACCCCCGTCCGGCCCGATGGACGACCGCTCCTTCCGCCTGGGCAACCGCGCGCTGGGCAACCCCGAGGGCGCGCCGGGCCTCGAATGCACCCTGCAGGGGCCCGCACTGAGGTTCAGTCACGCCACGACGGTGTGCGTGACGGGCGCCCCGGCACCGGTCACGGTCGACGGCACGGCCGTCCCCCAGTGGGAACCGGTGACCGTCCCGGCGGGAGCCCTGCTGGAGATCGGCACCCCCGACGGTCCGGGCCTGCGCACCTACGTCCTGCTCGCCGGCGGTGGCCTCGACGCGCCCCCGTTCCTGGGCAGCGCGTCAACCTTCACCCTCGGCCGGTTCGGCGGACACGGCGGTCGCGCCCTGCGCACCGGCGACGTCCTGCACGGCGGCACGGACGGGCGGGGCACACCGGTGCCCGAGGCCGAAAGGCCCTCCTTCACCGGAAGCTGGCGGATCGGCGCGGTCGAAGGCCCGCACGCCGCACCGGAGTTCTTCACCGAGGACGACATCCGCGAGTTCTACGCCGCCGACTGGAAGGTCCACTTCAACTCGGCCCGCACCGGCGTGCGCCTGGTCGGCCCGAAGCCGCGCTGGGCCCGCCCCGACGGCGGCGAGGCGGGCCTGCACCCGTCCAACATCCACGACACCCCCTACTGTGTCGGCGCCGTCGACTACACCGGCGACATGCCGGTGCTGCTCGGCCCCGACGGCCCCTCGCTGGGCGGCTTCGTGTGCCCGGCGACGGTCCTCAGCGGCGAACGCTGGAAACTGGGCCAGCTGCGGCCCGGCGACACCGTGCGGTTCACGCCCGTCCTGGCCGACGGAACACCCCGGCCCGCCATCGTCGACGGCGGCGTACTGGCCCGCGACGGGGACATCACCTACCGCCGCAGCGGCGACGACAACCTCCTCGTCGAGTTCGGCCCGATGCAGCTGGACCTGGCCCTGCGGATGCGCGTGCACGCCCTGATGGAGGCGGTCGGGGCGGCGGAGATCGACGGCGTCACCGACCTCACCCCGGGCATCCGCTCCCTCCAGATCCAGGCCGACCCCCGCCGCCTCGACCAGGACCGGCTCCTGGCGGCCGTACGGGAGATCGCGGCGGAGCTGCCGCCCACCGACGCGCTCACCGTGCCCTCCCGCACGGTCCACCTCCCCCTGTCCTGGGACGACCCGGCCACCCGCGAGGCCATCGCCCGCTACATGGCGGGCGTACGCGACGACGCCCCCTGGTGCCCGTGGAACATCGAGTTCATCCGCCGCGTCAACGGCCTGGACTCCGTCGCGGACGTGCACCGCACCGTCTTCGACGCCGAGTACCTCGTCCTGGGCCTCGGCGACGTCTACCTCGGCGCCCCCGTCGCCACCCCGCTGGACCCGCGCCACCGCCTGGTGACCACCAAGTACAACCCGGCCCGCACCTGGACCGCCGAGAACTCCGTCGGCATCGGCGGCGCCTACCTGTGCGTCTACGGCATGGAGGGTCCCGGCGGCTACCAGTTCGTCGGCCGCACCACCCAGGTGTGGTCCGCCTGGCAGCAGCGCGGCGCGTTCGAGCCGGGCTCGCCCTGGCTGCTGCGCTTCTTCGACCGCATCCGCTGGTACCCGGTGAGCGCCGACGAACTGCTGGACCTGCGCGCCGACATCGTCTCCGGCCGGTTCGTGCCCCGCATCGAGGAGGGCACCTTCTCGCTCGCCGGCCACCAGGCGTTCCTGGCCGAACACGCCGAGTCCATCGCCGAGTTCAGGGCCCGCCAGCAGACCGCCTTCGCGGCCGAGCGCGACGCCTGGGAGCTGGCGGGCGAGTTCGCCCGCGCCGAAGCCGCCTCGGCGCCCCCCGCCCCGCCCGGCGACATCGACGTACCCGAGGGCGGACGGCTGCTGGAGGCCGAGTTCGCCGCCTCCGTCTGGCAGCTGAACGTGGCCCCGGGCGACACGGTGACCGTCGGACAGCCCCTGATCGCGCTGGAGGCGATGAAGATGGAGTCGAGGGTGCACGCCCCCGTGGCCGGCGTGGTGACCGAGATCCTGGCGCGCCCCGGCGACCAGGTGGAGGCGGGCACGGCCCTGCTGGTGCTCGCGCCCGCGGCAGACTGAGGAGGAACAGCCGATGTCCACCACTCTCTCCCGCGTCCACGCCGCCTTCGCAACCATCGAGGCCGTCGACCGCCCGGAGATCTGGATCGACCTGCGCGACCGTACGGAGGTGGAGGCCGAGGCACGCGCCCTGGACGCCCGCACGGCCGCGGGCGAACACCTCCCGCTGGCCGGACGCCTGCTGGCGGTGAAGGGCAACATCGACGTGGCGGGCCTGCCCACGACCGCGGGCTGCCCGGCCTACGCCTACGAGCCCGCGGCGGACGCCCCCGCGGTGGCCCGGCTGCGGGCGGCCGGCGCGCTGGTGCTGGGCACCACCAACCTGGACCAGTTCGCGACGGGCCTGGTCGGCACCCGCTCCCCGTACGGCCCGGTCCGAAACGCCCACGACCCGGAGCGGATCAGCGGCGGCTCCAGCTCCGGCTCGGCCGTGGCGGTGGCCCTGGGCCTGGTCGATCTCGCGCTCGGCACGGACACCGCGGGCTCCGGCCGGGTGCCGGCCGCATTCAACGGCGTCGTCGGCCTGAAGCCGACCCGTGGGCTGGTCCCCACCACCGGTGTGGTCCCGGCCTGCGCCTCGCTGGACTGCGTCTCCGTCTTCACCCGCACCCTGCGGGAGGCGGACGAGGCGCTCACCCTGCTGGCCGACCCGCCCCCGCCGCCTGCGCGCGCCTCCGGACCGTGGCGCGTCGCCGTCCCCGGCCGCGCACAGCTCGGCGAACTCGACGAGGGCTGGGCCGAGGCCTACGAGGCTGCCGTACAGCGGCTGGAGGACGCGGGCGCCCTGCTGCGCACGATCGACCTCGCCCCCTTCACAGAGGCGGCCGCGATGCTCTACGAGGGCGCGTTCGTCGCCGAGCGGTACACCGCGGTCGGTGCGTTCGTCGACAAGGTGACCGCCGCGGGAGGCGAGGGGCTCGACCCCACGGTCGCGGGGATCATCTCCCGGGCCCGTGAGATCCCGGCCCACCGTCTCTTCGCCGACCAGGCCCACCTGGCCGTCCTGCACACACGCGCCCGGACCGGGCTGGCGGACGCGGACGCGCTGCTGCTGCCGACCACGCCGGGCCATCCGACCCTTGCCGAGGTGGCGGCGGACCCCCTGGGGGCCAACGCCCGCCTGGGCCGCTTCACCAACTCCACCAACCTGTTCGGCATGGCGGCGGTGGCCGCCCCGGCGGGCACGGTGGGGGGCCTGCCCTTCGGGGTGATGCTGGTGGGCCCGGCGGGCACCGACCGACGGCTGCTGGAGATCGCCGCACTGCTGTGAGACGGCGGGGGCGGGGGGAACCACCGGCACCCCCGCCCCCGCCGTCGCCGGAGGTCAGCCCACGGACGAGTAGGCGACGACGCCCCGCAGCAGTCCCTCCACGGCCTTGCGGGAGGCCTTCACCACGCTCGAACCCTGCGGCGCCGCCGCCTGGACCTGCCCCAGCACGTCGATCACCTGCTTGCACCAGCGCACGAAGTCGCCCGCGGGCATCTCCGCCTCCCGCAGCACCTCGTCGAGGCCGCTGCCGGAGGCCCACATGTACGCCGCCCAGGCGAACCCGAGATCCGGCTCACGCTGCCCGACACCCTCGGTCTGGGTGATCCGGAACTCCTCCTCCATCGCGTCGAGGCGGCCCCAGATCCGCACCATCTCGCCGAGCGCGGCCTTGGCCTTGCCGGAGGGCAGCTTCGGCGCGAGCGCGTCGTCCCCGACCCGCGCCTCGTACACCAGCGCGGAGACACAGGCGGCGAGCTCCGCCGGGTCCAGGCCCTCCCAGACCCCGGCGCGCAGACACTCGCTGGCGAGCAGATCCAGCTCGCCGTACAGCCGGGCCAGCCGCCGGCCGTGCTCGGTGACCTCGTCCTCGCGCAGATAGTCCAGCTCGGTCAGCAGCGCGACGATCCGGTCGAAGGTACGGGCGATGGTGTTGGTACGGCCCTCGATGCGCCGCTCCAGCTGCGAGGTGTCGCGCTGGAGCCGGTGGTAGCGCTCGGCCCAGCGGGCGTGGTCCTCACGGTCGTTGCACCCGTGGCAGGGGTGCGCCCGCAGAGCGGTCCGCAGCCGGGCGATCTCACGGTCGTCCGCGGCCTGGGAGCGCCGCTTGCGGTGCCGGTCGGGGACGATGTGCCCGGCCTTGGTGCGCAGCGCGGTGGCGAGGTCACGACGGGACTGCGGGGAGCGCGGGTTGAACGACTTGGGGATGCGCATCCGCTCCAGCGCCTCCACGGGGACCGGGAAGTCGATGGAGGCCAGCCGCTTGACCTGCCGCTCGGCGGTCAGCACCAGGGGGCGCGGGCCGTCATGATGGTCGAAGCCGCGATGGCCGTTGGACCGCCCCGCGGGCAGCCCGGGGTCCAGCACCAGGGCCAGCCCGGCGTACTTGCCGGTCGGGACATGGATGACGTCACCGGGCTTGAGCCGCTCCAGGGCGACCGCGGCCTCCGCGCGCCGCTCCGCCGCGCCCTGCCTGGCCAGTTCCGTCTCGCGGTCCTTCAGCTCACGCCGCAGCCCCATATAGACGTCGAAGTCGCCGAGGTGGCAGGTCATCGACTCCTTGTAGCCGGCCAGCCCCTCCTCGTTGCGCTGCACCTGCCGGGAGATCCCGACGACCGACTTGTCGGCCTGGAACTGCGCGAACGACGTCTCCAGCAGCTCGCGCGAACGGTGCCGTCCGAACTGCTCGACCAGGTTGACCGCCATGTTGTACGACGGCTTGAAGCTGGAGCGCAGCGGATACGTACGGGTGCCCGCGAGGCCCGCCAGATGGTCGGGGTTCATGCCGCGCTGCCAGAGCACGACCGCGTGGCCCTCGACGTCGATGCCGCGCCGGCCCGCACGCCCGGTGAGCTGGGTGTACTCGCCGGGGGTGATGTCGGCGTGCTGCTCGCCGTTCCACTTGACGAGCTTCTCCAGCACCACGGACCGGGCGGGCATGTTGATGCCCAGCGCGAGCGTCTCGGTGGCGAACACGGCCTTGACCAGGCCGCGCACGAACAGCTCCTCCACGACCTCCTTGAAGGTCGGCAGCATGCCCGCGTGGTGGGCGGCGATACCGCGCTCCAGGCCCTCCAGCCACTCGTAGTAGCCGAGGACGTGCAGGTCCTCGGTGGGGATGGAGGCGGTGCGCTCCTCCACCAGCACGCGCACCTTCTCCCGGGCCTCGTCGTCGTTGAGCCGCAGGCCCGCGTACAGGCACTGCTGCACGGCGGCCTCGCAGGCGGCGCGGCTGAAGATGAAGGTGATGGCGGGCAGCAGGCCCTCGGCGTCGAGGCGCTCGATGACCTCCGGCCGGCCCGGCGTCCACACGCGGGAACGCTGACGGCGCTCACGTTCACGGTCGGCCTCGCGCATGGCCCGGCCCCGTCTGCGGTCCTGGTAGGAGGGCCGGCTGGCCTCCATACGGGCCATGCGGGTCAGGTCGGGGTTGACGGCCTTGCGGTGGCCCTCGCCCTCCTCGAACAGGTCGTACATCCGGCGTCCGGCGAGGACGTGCTGGAACAGCGGGACGGGCCGGTGCTCGGAGACGATGACCTCGGTGTCGCCGCGGACGGTGTCCAGCCAGTCGCCGAACTCCTCGGCGTTGGACACGGTCGCCGACAGGGACACCAGCGTCACCGACTCGGGCAGGTGGATGATCACCTCTTCCCACACGGCGCCGCGGAAGCGGTCGGAGAGGTAGTGCACCTCGTCCATGACCACATAGCCGAGGCCGAGCAGGGTCTGCGATCCGGCGTACAGCATGTTCCGCAGGACCTCGGTGGTCATGACGACCACCGGGGCCTCGGAGTTGACGCTGTTGTCGCCGGTGAGCAGGCCGACCCGGTCCGCGCCGTAGCGGCGGCACAGGTCGGAGTACTTCTGGTTCGACAGCGCCTTGATGGGTGTCGTGTAGAAGCACTTCTTGCCCTGCTGGAGGGCGAGGTGGACGGCGAACTCGCCCACGATCGTCTTGCCGGAGCCGGTGGGAGCGGCCACCAGGACGCCCTTGCCCGCTTCGAGCGCCTGGCAGGCCTCTATCTGGAAGGGGTCGAGGCCGAAGTCGTACATCTCGCGGAACGAGGCGAGCGCGGTGGCCTGCTCGGCAGCACGCTTGCGGGCTTCCGCGTACCGCTGGGCCGGTGAGAGGTCCTCTGTCATCGTGCTTTCGAGCGTACCGGTCCGCACTGACAACAGGACGATCATTAACCGGATCCGATGACCGGCCCCCGGCGATCTTCGCAGCTCAGGACCGTGCGACCGGTGCGCCGACCCGAGGCGCGCATCGACTGCGGGCCGACGGCCGGAGATGTTCACCGGCCGGAAACGCGCGACGCGGCAGCGGAGAGGGCCGCGGGAAGGGGATCGGCCCCGGGCTCGGGCGCGGGGGTGAGGAGGGCCGGAAACGCGAACGCGGCCGGTGGCGCCGCGCGGGCGCCCCGGCCGCGTGCCGCGGTGGGCCGGATCCAGGGGGCCGCGTTCGCGGCCCGCACGGGATCAGGTGACGTCGTCGTAGCCGTTGGCGCGTTCCGTGGTGGTCTGCTCGGGCAGCGCACGGCCGGCGTTGACCGACTCGACCCCGCCGACGTCCTCGGGGGTGAGATCGAGGTCGGAGGCCTCGTCGTCGCCGGGGCCCATGGCCTCGCGCAGACGCTTGCGCCGGTCGTTGAGGAGCGCGATGGCGGTGGCGGCGAAGTAGAGCACCCAGATCGGGGCGGCCAGGGCGAGCATCGTCAGCGGCTCGGTGCTCGGGGTGGCGACGGCGGCGAAGATCGTGATGCCCAGGATCATGCCGCGCCACCAGCCGAGCATGCGCTTGCCGGTGATCGCTCCGGTGAGGTTCAGCATCACCAGCAGCAGCGGCAGCTCGAAGGAGAGTCCGAAGACGATGACCATGCGGGTGACGAGGTCCAGCAGGTCGTCCAGCGGCAGCAGGTTGTCCACACCGAACGGCGTGAACTCGATCAGCACGTTCGCGGTGGTGGGCAGCACCGAGTAGGCGAAGTAGGCGCCCGCGAAGAACAGCGGGACACCGGTGGCCACGAACGCGTACGCGTACTTCTTCTCGTGGCGGTGCAGTCCCGGGGCGACGAACGCCCACAGCTGGTACAGCCACACCGGAGAGGCGAGCACGACGCCGGCCATCAGGGACACCTTCAGCGCCAGGGTGAAGGGCGCCAGCAGACCGTTGATCGTGATCTGCGCGCAGGGGCTGTCCTTCTCCTTCGCGAGCTCGCTGAACGAGTCGGGACACCCGACCGAGTCCAGGACCGGCTTGGTGAAGAAGTCGATGATGTCGTTGTAGAAGAAGGCGGCCACGACGGTGATGACGACGATGGCCAGCACTGCCTTGGCGAGCCGGTTGCGAAGCTCACGCAAGTGCTCCGCGAGGGGCATCCGCCCCTCGGGGTCCTTCTCCGTTTTGAAGGCAGGCTTCAGCAACCCACGTTCCCATCTCGTACGGCGGGCCGGAGGTCACCGGCCCCGCGTCAGCGCTTGGTGGAGTCCGTCGGCTCGTTGACCGGGCGGGAGCTGCTCACGTCGCCGGGAGAGGCCTGGATGACACGCTGCGCGGGGGCCTGCTCGTCGGGGTGCGGCGGGTCGGCCGGCGCGCTGGCCTTGCCGTCCTCCTTCATCGCCTTCGCCTCGCTCTTGAGGATGCGGGCGGACTTGCCGAGGGAGCGGGCCATGTCCGGAAGCTTCTTGGCGCCGAACAGCAGCAGGATGATGACGAGGATCAGGGTGATCTCAAGGGGGCCGATCTTGCCGCCGAACATATCTTTACCTTCTCACCGAGGCGTATGGGTAGGCGCTTGTCCGACCGATCGGACAAATGTCCGAACGATCGCCTTGTCAGCGATCGTAACGCTCGGGGGTGAACCTCAGGCAATCCCCGTGCGTACTCCCGGTTCGCGGTCCGGGCCTCGTTCTTCGGGCCGCGACCAGCAGCGTACCGTCCGCGCCTCAAGCCTCGACAGGGCGATACCACCCAAAACGCGTACAGCGCCGCGACTCACAGCCTCGCGCGGCGTTCCTCACAGCGAGTCGACAGCGCGCGCCGTGCGCACCGCCACCTGCTCCAGGTCCTCGGTGGCCTGTCCGATACGCCGCGCGGACTCGGTGACCTGTCTGCCCAGACGCTGCGCCTCCAGGAACACCCGCACCGCGAGCACCCCGAGGACGACGACACCGAGGAAACCCACCACAACCGCGAACATCGGCCAGAACATGACGTCGAGATTAGAGGGTCCCGGGGCCTCCCCGTCAGCCAGGGCCTTCCCGCCGGACGTCGAGACCGGAGGACCCGGGGGTCTCCCCGTCGGCCAGGGCCGCCCGTGCCCATGGCTCCCCGGCAGCGCTTCGACGGAGTCGTCCGCCCCCGACAGGCCCCTAGGGCGCGTGCAGCCGCAGCGTCCGCACGCCGCCGCCGGTCAGCAGCTCCACGATCCGCTCGCCCGCGGGTTTGCGCACCGCCGCCCCGCAGTCCGGGCAGGTGAAGGAGTAGAAGGTGGTGCGGCTGGAGGCGCCGATGGCCAGGCGCAGAGCACCGGCTCCGAGCTCGAAGAGGCCCCGGCAGTCGGGGCAGCCGGCCCGGAACATCACCGGCGCCACGTTTCTCATCCCGGCGAACGCGGCCGCCACCGACATGCCCATGACTCCGGAGGACATCGACTCGCTCAAAGCTGCTGCTCCTGCCTGTCGAGGGGCTCGCCGGAGGCATGCTCACCGTCGCCGGAGCCGCGCCCGGCCGCCGGGCGCGGTGCGTCGGCCGTGCCGAGACCGTCCCGCGTCTCCAGACCGTCGTAGGCCGCGAGGGCCTCGGCGGCCGCGCGGCGGGCGCTGTCGGCGAGGTCGGCCGGCGCGAGGATGCGGCCGTCGGCGCCCAGGCGCAGGGCCAGCCGCTTGAGGGAGGCCGGGTCAGGGGTGCGCAGGCTGATGCGCAGACCGCCGTCGGGCAGTTCCTCGGCGCTGTCGTGCGGGTAGTACTCGGCGACCCAGCGCCCGCCAGGACCGACCTCGACCACGACCTCCGGGTCCTCGGCGGCGGGCTGCACCAGCGCCTCGGACAGGTCGCGCAGCTCGATCTCCGGCGGCGCCGACGGCTCGTCGAGGATGCGGATCTCCGCGACCCGGTCCAGGCGGAAGGTGCGGCGCGCCTCCGAGCGGCGGCACCACGCCTCCACATAGGTGTGACCGACGCTGACCAGACGGATCGGGTCGATCTCGCGCTCGGTGACCTCGTCGCGCGCCGGGGAGTAGTAGCGGATCCACAGCCGGCGCCGCTCGGAGATGGCCCGGTCGACATCGGCGAAGACACCGCCCTCGGACTCGAAGGTCACCGACAGCCGGGAACTGGCGCCCGCCACCTCGCCGGCCGCGGCCTCCACCTTGGCGGTCGCCCGCAGCAGCGCCTGCCGGTCGCTCTCGCGCAGCCCCGGCAGCGTGGCCACCGCGCGCGCGGCGACCAGCAGCGCGGTCGCCTCGTCGGCGGCCAGCCGCAGCGGCTCGGCGGCGTCCGCGCCGAGCGCGGCCGGGTTGTGCCACCAGATGCGCTCGCCGTCGGTGTCGATGTCGAGCAGGTCGCCGCCGCGGAAACTCGTGCCGCACATCGGCAGCACGTCGAGGTCGGAGACCAGTTCGTCCTCGGTGATGCCGAAGGCGCGCGCGACGTCCTCCACGCGTGCGCCCGGACGCTCCCGCAGATACGTCACCAGCGACAGCATCCGCCGTGTCTGGTCGATGGCGTTCGTGGGCCTGACCGGTTTACCTGCCACGTTCTTGCCCGCTCCCCCTCAGCCCTTGGCCACGGCACGCAGCCGGTCCACGACATCGCCCCGCAGCTCGGCGGGCTCCAGCACCACCACGTCCGGACCGAACTCCACCAGCCAGGCATCGAGCCCGTGTCCGTACGGAATCTCCAACTCGTCCCAGCCGTCCCCGAGTTCCCGCACGGCCGTGGCCTTCGCCCGAAGGGGGTACCCGGCCCCCTGACGCAGCCGGATCAGCGCACTGCGGTCGGCGGTCTCCCCCGCCCAGCTCGCGACGGTCTCCCGGACGGTGACCACGTCCGGCACGGGCGCGGTGAAGCGGGCGGCACGGCTGCGGACCCGGCCGGTGATCCGCGACAGCCTGAAGACCCGCTCGGCGCCACGGTCCCGGTCGAAGCCGGCCAGGTACCAGTGGCCGCGCCAGCACTCCAGCGCCCACGGCTCCACCTGACGGGTCTCGGGCTGGGCGGCGTTGGCCTTGCGGTAGTCGAAGACGACCGGGCGGCGGTCGCGGCAGGCCAGCATCAGCGGCTCGAAGGCCGCCTCGTGCACGGGGATGCGCGGTTCCAGCGCGCCGTGCGCCTCATAGGGGTCGACGTCCTCGGGCAGGCCCGCCGCGCGCAGCTTCTGCAGTGCGCCGCTGGCCGCGCCGGCGAGGCGCGCCTGCTGCCACACCTTGGCCGCGAGCCCGAGGGCCGCGGCCTCCTCGGCGTCCAGGGTGATGGGCGGCAGCCGGTTGGAGTCGCGGCGGGCGAGATAGCCGACCTCGCCGTCGAGGTTCTCCACGGTCTCGATGACCAGGCCCAGCTCGCGCAGATCGTCCTTGTCCCGCTCGAACATGCGGTTGAAGGAGTCTTCGCTGCCCGCCGCGCCCGTGTCCGGCCGGAAGGCCTCGACATAGGCCTCGATGGAGTCCCGCAGCTCACGCTTGCTGAGCGGCCGCCGCGTCCCGAGCAGACACAGCGCCAGGTTCATCAGCCGCTCGGCCTTGGCAATGGCCATCGATGCCCTTCGCCTTCTTTTTGGTGCTTCCGACCGATGACCGTACCGCCCCGCGGTCCCCCGGCAAAAGCCGAGGGCCCATGCCCGGACAGGCATGGACCCCAGGTGATCGACTCCGGTCGGACCGGGCGCACTCGTCGTACGACGACCGCACCACGACCGGACTCATCAGAACTCCGGTACGACGATCAGACCGAGACCAGGTCGCAGACGAAGATCAGCGTCTCGCCGGGCCCGATCTTGCCACCGGCACCACGGTCGCCGTACGCCAGGTGCGGCGGGATGATCAGCTGACGGCGGCCGCCGACCTTCATGCCCTGCACACCCTTGTCCCAGCCGGGGATGACCTGGCCGACACCGAGCTGGAAACGCAGCGGAGTGCCACGGTTCCAGGACGCGTCGAACTCCTCACCCGTGGAGAAGGCCACGCCCACGTAGTGCACGGCGACACTGTCGCCCGCCTTCGCCTCCGGGCCGTCGCCCTCCCACAGGTCCTTGATCTCAAGGTCCTTCGGGGGCTCGCCGCCCGGGAAGTCGACCTCGGGCTTGTCGATGCTCACGTCAAAAGCTCCTGCTTGTCTACGAACACAGCAACCCGCCCAGTCTTTCATCCCGCGAGGCAGGACGCCCGCGACGGGGGCCGCGACATCACATCTTGGCGAGGATGTCGACCGAGAACACCAGCGTCGCACCCTTCTCGATCCCACTGCCCTGCGGCGGGTTGTCGCCGTACCCCAGCTCCGGCGGGATCACGATCAGCACCCGGCTGCCCACCTTCTTGCCCGTCAGCCCCTGCGACCAGCCCTTCACCACCTGCTGCAGCGAGAACGACGTCAGAGCCTGACGGCTGTACGTGGAGTCGAACTCCTTGCCGTTCGACCACTGCACACCCTTGTACTGCACCAGCACGGCGTCCTCGGCACCGACCTCCGCGCCGTCACCCTCGATGACATAATTCGCCACCAGCTTCTTCGGCGCGTCCGCCTCGGGCACCTCGATCGACGGCGCCTTGCCGTCCGTGTTCGTCCCCACCTTCGGCAGCGCCGCGTCGTCCTGCGCCACGTCCTCGCCCTTGGCGGAGCTCTTCGCGTTGAACGTCGCCTGGATGTCCACCACGAACACCAGCGTGTCCGTGCCCTTGATACCCGCCTGCGCATTGCCCTGCTTGCCGTAACCCCAGGTCGGCGGCACCGCCATCAGCACCCGGCTGCCGGCCTTCTTGCCCGGCAGCGCATACCGCCAGCCGTCGATGATGCTGCCCTGCGCCAGCTGGATCACCAGCGGCGTCCCACGGTCGTAGGAGTTGTCGAAGACCTTCGCCGTGGACCAGATCTGACCCAGGTAGTTCGCCTGGATGTAGTCGTTCTCCGCGACCGTCTGGCCACCGCCCGCGATCACCGTCTTCACCGCCAGCTGGTCCGACGGCTCACCCGGACCCTTCGCCACCGTCGGCTTCTCGTCGAACTTCACACCCGCCGTGATCGCCGGCAGCGGACCGTCCACGATCTTCGGCGCCGAGGTGTTCGGCGCCCCCGGATCGGACGGCGACGCGCTGGGGCTCTCCTTGCTCGAATCGGGCTTGTCGTCACCACAACCGGCGATTGTGACCAGTCCCGCGGGAACAGCGGCAAGGATGAGAGAGCGTCGGCGCACGGTGGGGGCCTCGTAATCGAATCGATCTTCCGGATGGGCGTGCGCGCAACTCTACGGCGTGAGAAGGGCGCCGTACGAGGAACGTACGGCGCCCGTGTGGCGTTCCGGCACGAACCGGAACCCCCTGCTCACATTCCGGCGATCAGCTTCTCCACCCGGTCGTCCACCGAACGGAACGGGTCCTTGCACAACACCGTGCGCTGCGCCTGGTCGTTCAGCTTCAGGTGCACCCAGTCCACCGTGAAGTCACGGCGCTGCTCCTGAGCCCGGCGGATGAAGTCGCCCCGCAGCCGCGCCCGAGTCGTCTGCGGCGGAACCGACTTGCCCTCGAAGATCTTCAAGTCGTTGCAGATCCGCGCCGCTTGACCCTTGCGCTCCAGCAGGTAGTACAGCCCACGACGACGGTGGATGTCGTGGTACGCGAGGTCTATCTGCGCCACCCGCGGATGCGACATCGTCATGTTGTTCTTCGCCCGGTACCGCTCGATGAGCTTGTACTTCATCACCCAGTCGATCTCGGTGCCGATCCGGTCCAGATCCTCACTCTCGATCGAGTCCAGCGTGCGGCCCCACAGCTCCAGCACCTGCTCCACCGTGCCGGTACGGATGCCACGCCGCTCGCAGAAGTCCACGGCCTTCTCGAAGTACTCGCGCTGCACCTCCAGCGCCGACGCCTCCCGGCCGCTCGCCAGACGCACCTTGCGCCGGCCCGTGATGTCATGACTGACCTCACGGATCGCCCGGATCGGATTCTCCAGCGTCAGATCCCGCATCACCGTGCCCGCCTCGATCATGCGCAGCACCAGATCGGTCGCACCGACCTTCAGCAGCATCGTCGTCTCGGACATGTTCGAGTCGCCCACGATGACATGCAGCCGGCGGTACCGCTCCGCGTCCGCGTGCGGCTCGTCACGGGTGTTGATGATCGGCCGGGAACGCGTCGTCGCCGACGACACGCCCTCCCAGATGTGCTCCGCCCGCTGGCTCACGCAGTACACCGCACCACGCGGCGTCTGGAGCACCTTGCCCGCGCCGCACAACAACTGGCGCGTCACCAGGAACGGAATGAGAATGTCCGCCAGCCGGGAGAACTCCCCGTGCCGGGCCACCAGATAGTTCTCGTGGCACCCGTAGGAGTTACCCGCCGAGTCGGTGTTGTTCTTGAACAGGTAGACGTCGCCCGCGATTCCTTCCTCGTGCAGGCGTCGTTCCGCGTCCACCAGAAGTCCTTCGAGAATGCGCTCCCCGGCCTTGTCGTGAGTGACCAGTTCGGTCACATTGTCACACTCGGGTGTCGCGTATTCCGGGTGTGACCCCACGTCCAGATAGAGACGAGCGCCGTTCCGCAGAAACACATTGCTACTGCGGCCCCATGACACGACACGGCGGAAGAGGTACCGAGCCACCTCGTCAGGCGACAGACGGCGCTGTCCCCTGAACGTGCACGTGACGCCGTACTCGTTCTCCAGCCCGAAAATGCGGCGGTCCATGACTGAACATTACGCCCGATCCCCTGAACTGAAACGGGGTTCGGCAGCACGATCTGGATCATTTTCCGATGAAGCCGCAACGACCCCACCCCGCGCCGGAGCTGCGAGGACCCGCCCCGTCGCCACCAGGACCAGCAACGACACCGCCCCCGCGACCCCCGGAACCGCGAACCCCCACACCGTCCCGCCCCACTCCACGACCGGCCCCGCGAGCCCCGTACCCACCGACGCACCCACCGTGAACGTCGTCACCAGCCACGAGAACGCCTCCGTCACCGTCCCCCGCGGCGCATGCCGGTCCACGATCACGAACGCACACGCGATCGCCGGCGCCAGAAACACACCCGACACCGCCGCCAGCCCCGTCATCGCCACCGCACCCGGCATCAGCATCAACGGCAGATAACACACCGCCAGAAGCCCCACCAGCACCCGCAGTCGCCGCTCCGGCGCACCCGCCCACCGCCGCGCCCCGTACACCGCACCGCCCAGCAGAGCGCCCAGCCCCAGCGCCGCCATCAGCCAGCCGTACACCGCGTCACCACCGTGCCCGTCCGCGTACGACATCGCCGCCACCGTGATGGACCCCAGCGCCACCCCCACGAACAGGAACGCCCCCAGCAGCGCCAGCAGCCCCGGCGAACGCAGCGCGCCCAGCCAGTGCGCCTCCCGCGGCGCCGAGCGCCACGCCCGCGAAGGCCCCGACAGCACCACCGACAGCGCCCCCAGCACCCCGACCAGGTTCAGCACCAGCACCGCCGCCTGCGCCGACCACACCGACACACCCAGCGTCAGCAGCAGCGGGCCGACCGTGAACATCACCTCCTGCGCCACCGCGTCCATCGCGTACGCCGTGTGCACCTGGTCCTCACGGCGCAGCACGGAAGGCCACAGGGCCCGCAGACCGCCCTCCAGCGGCGGCGTGAACAGACCCGACAGCGCCACCGCCACGTAGGCGAGCGCCAGCGGATCCAGCCCCGTCAGCACGAAGGCCGCCATCGCCAGCGCCGACAGCACCGCCGAGGGCAGCTGCACCCGCGGCTGCCCGTGCAGATCCACCAGCCGCCCCAGCACCGGCTGGCCCACCGCGTTCGCCACGCCGTACGCCGCCGCGAGGCCGCCCGCCAGGCTGTACGAGCCGCCCTCGGCCCGCACGAACAGCACGATCGCGATCGCCGCCGTGGCGTTCGGCAGCCGCCCCACCAGCGTCCCCACCAGCAGCCGGGCGGCGTGTCGCGCCCTGAGGATCTCCAGGTACCCCGCGGCCATGATCCGCCTCTCCGGCTGAAGTTTTACGTATAACGTCCTCCGTCATACGTACCATGTGCGCTGTTCACCCGTCCATACGACGAAGGTCCCCACCCACCCGCCACACGGCGCACGACCCCCAGAAACGGAGCACCCGGACGGTGGCAACCGGCACCCCACGCCCCACCAGCCGCGACGTCGCCCAGGCCGCCGGCGTCTCCCAGGCCGCCGTCTCCCTCGTCCTCGGCGACAAATGGCGCGGCCGCGTCTCCGAAGCCACCGCCGCCCGCGTCCGCCAGGCCGCCCAGGACCTCGGCTACCGCCCCAACCTCGCCGCCCGCAACCTCCGCCTGGGCCGCACCCGCACCGTCCTCCTCGTCGTCCCCGCCCTCACCACCGAATTCTTCGCCGGCGTCTACACCGGCGCCGCCCGCGTCGCCGCCGCCCACGGCTTCGGCCTCGTCCTCTACCCCTCCCCCGAAGGCATCGGCCCCGCCCGCGACCCCTTCGCCTCCGCCCAGGCCGCCCTCGACGGCATCATCGCCTCCTCCATGGCCGCCGACGCCCTCACCGCCCTGCGCGGCGACCAGCTCCCCCTCGTCATGCTCGACAGCGACCCCCAGGGCAGCCACGGCGCCACCACCGTCAACCTCGACATCACCGACGGCATCCGCCAGATCACCGACCACCTCGTCGGCCTCGGCCACCGCCACATCCTGCACCTCGCCGCCGACATCCCCTCCTGGACCTTCGAGATCCGCGCCCGAGAACTCGCCGACCTCCTCACCCGCCACCCCGGCACCACCCTGCGCACCACCCGCACCCCCCTCACCATCGACGCCGCCCGCACCGCCGCCGAGACCGCCCTCACCGCCCCCGGCCCCCGCCCCACCGCCGTCATCTGCGACGACGACCTCCTCGCCGCCGGCACCTACAAAGCCGCCCGCCGCCTCGGCCTGCGCATCCCCGACGACCTCTCCGTCACCGGCATCGACGACCTCGGCCTCGCCACCGCCATCGACCCCGAGCTCACCACCGTCCGCCTCGACGCCGAACTCTTCGGCGAACACGGCATGCGCGCCCTCCTCGCCGTCCTCGAAGGCCACCAGGCCGACCGCGGCGACATCCCCGTCCAACTCGTCGTCCGCGCCTCCACAGCGCCCCCACCACGCCCCTGAGACGCCGGAAGCCCCACGCCTGACAAAGGCGCGGGGCATCCCGAAACACATCCGAGGCCGGCATCGGTACGGCCGACGGTCAGTGCGGCCGATGACCGGTACAGCCAGCGGTCAGTACGGCCGACGGTCTGTACGGCAGGCGGTCAGCTCTCCTCCGAGGAACCCTCCTCCTCGGACTCCTCCACCGCCGCACCCTCCTGCTCCAGCAACCGCTCCAGCTGACCACCCTGGATCCGCCGGAACTTCCGCTTCTGCGGCCGCGTACGGTCCAGAACCGCCACCTCCAGCCGCTCGGCCGGAATCTCCCGCTGCGTACCGTTCGACTCCCGCGACAACGCCTGCACCGCCAGCTTCAACGCCGACGCCAGACTCATCCCGTCCTCATGCCGCTGATCCAGATAGTTGCTGATCAGCTCCGCATTGCCACCGACCGCCACCGAACCGTGCTCGTCCACGATCGACCCGTCGTGCGGCAACCGGTAGATCTGGTCCGACTCCGGCGTCTCGCCGACCTCGGCCACCACCAGCTCCACCTCGTACGGCTTCTCCCCCACACTCGAGAAGATCGTGCCCAGCGTCTGCGCGTACACATTCGCCAGACCACGCGCCGTCACGTCGTCACGGTCATAGGTGTAACCCCGCAGATCGGCATACCGCACACCACCGATCCGCAGATTCTCGTACTCGTTGTACTTACCGGCGGCCGCGAAACCGATCCGGTCATAGATCTCGCTGAACTTGTGCAGCGCACGGGACGGGTTCTCACCGACGAACACGATGCCGTCGGCAAACTGCAGCACGACCAGGCTGCGGCCCCGGGCAATGCCCTTACGGGCATACTCCGCCCGGTCCGCCATCGCCTGCTGAGGTGAGACATAGAACGGCGTCGACACCGGTTATCCGTCCCTTTCTGTCGAAATCACTCGATCACCTTGCACAACCGACGGCCCGCTACAGCAGCGCGGCCCGCGGACCGTCCGGCTCCTGAAGCCGACGCTCCAGCACCGAACGCGCGATCTGCGAGGCCTCGTCCTCCGTCAGCCGACGGAAACCGTCCTCCGTGATCACGGTGATGATCGGATAGATCCGGCGAGCGACATCGGGACCACCCGTCGCCGAGTCGTCGTCGGCCGCGTCGTACAGCGCCTGCACGACCAGCGTCGTCGCCTGCTCCTCACTCAGGTCGTCCCGGAACAGCTTCTTCATCGCCCCACGAGCGAAGATCGAACCCGAACCCGTGGAGGCGTAACCCTGCTCCTCGGAACGCCCACCCGTCACGTCGTACGAGAAGATCCGCCCCTTGCCCCGGTCCACATCGAACCCGGCAAACAGCGGCACCACGGCCAGACCCTGCATCGCCATGCCCAGATTCGACCGGATCATCGTCGACAGCCGGTTCGCCTTGCCTTCCAGCGACAGCTGCGCGCCCTCGACCTTCTCGAAGTGCTCCAGTTCCAGCTGGAACAGCTTCACCATCTCCACGGCCAGACCGGCCGTGCCGGCGATACCCACCGCCGAGTACTCGTCCGCCGGGAACACCTTCTCGATGTCCCGCTGAGCGATCATGTTCCCCATGGTCGCTCGCCGGTCACCGGCGAGCACCACCCCGCCGGGGAACGTGACCCCGACGATCGTGGTCCCGTGCGGCGCCTCGACCACGCCCTTCACGGGCGGCAGCTGCCTCTTCCCCGGCAGCAGCTCCGGCTGGTGCTCGGAGAGGAAGTCCATGAACGAGGAGGACCCAGGCGTCAGGAAGGCAGCTGGTAGACGCCCGGTGCTACGAGTGTTGGCTTCCACGCGATTCCTTCCACATATGCTGCAGCCCGCCTCATGACGTCGGGCCGATCCTTGAACTGCCCCAGCGCGGCATTACAGCTGAAGCACAGTACGCCTCGGACCCTACCCGTCTTGTGGCAGTGATCCACATGTTCCGGGAGAGCCGCCAGACAGATGCAGCAGACGCCCCCTTGAGAGGCGAGCAGCTCGTCCCGCTCGGCTTCCGTCATGCCGTACTGACGCTTCAGATGGCCTTGCCGTCCCTGGACGGCGCGGCACGTCTTGCAGCGCGTGGACAGACCGTCGGACGCACTCGCATTGCGATGCCACTCACTGTGCGGCTTCACCTCACCGCACGTCCGGCAGAGCTTGTGCCCGGGCGGGACGTCCACCCTTTCCCGCACGGGCTTGCCGATGGCCTCCCGGCGGCGCCGGTAGTGCTGGGCGCTGTACTCCGCCACGCACTCCCGGCACCGCGTCTGAAGGCCATCGCGCCGATTCCTGTCGCGCGCGAACGCGCTGAGCGGCACTCTCCGCCCGCATCCGCTGCACGGCTTGTCGGGCGTTTCGTCAGCCATCCCCCGCCACCTTCACTTCGAAGGCAATGCGACCCGATAGCCTTTACTCGCCGCCTTTTTGCACGAAGCTTCGAACGAAATCCTCGGCATTTTCCTCGAGTACGTCATCGATTTCGTCGAGAACGGAGTCCACGTCGTCGCTCAGCTTCTCGTGGCGCTCCTTGAGGTCCTCGGAAGCCTGTGCCTCCGCCGCCTGCTCCTCGACCTCTTCAGTAGAGCGCGTGGCCTTCTGCTGGCCGCCGCCGGTGTCCTTGGTCGCCATAACCCTCACCCCGCTCTGTTGCCCGACATGGTCGGCAGTTCGGCTTTGCTGCCGATCGGTGATGATCAGACCCTACAAGCCGGGTCCGACATCGGCCCCGCGTTTGTTCAACGTTCCGGGGCCATCTCGATGATTCCCTCGCGCCGGGATTTCCACCCCGGTCGCGGGGTCCGGTCCAGTGGTGCTCGACCGGTGTTTCAGTTGCCCGAGAGCACCCTGACCAGCTCTTCCGCGGTGCGGCAGCGGTCGAGGAGCTCCTTGACGTGATTTCGCGTTCCGCGTAGCGGTTCCAGGGTTGGGACGCGCTGGAGGGAGTCGCGGCCGGGGAGGTCGAAGATGACCGAGTCCCAGGAGGCCGCGGCCACGTCGTCGGCGTACTGGTCGAGGCAGCGGCCTCGGAAGTAGGCGCGGGTGTCCTCGGGAGGCGAGGACTTGGCCCGCTCGACCTCCGTCTCGTCCAGGAGGCGTTTCATGCGGCCGCGGGCGACGAGGCGGTTGTAGAGGCCCTTCTCGGCCCGTACGTCGGCGTACTGGAGGTCGACGAGGTGGAGGCGGGCGGCGTCCCAGTCGAGGCCGTCGCGGCGGCGGTAGCCCTCCATGAGTTCGCGTTTGGCGACCCAGTCGAGTTCGCCGGCGAGGCTCATGGGGTCGTTCTCGAGCCGGGTGAGGGTGTCCTCCCAGCGGGCGAGGACGTCCTTGGTCTGGTCGTCGGCGTCGGCGCCGAAGCGTTCCTCGACGTACTTGCGGGAGAGTTCGAAGTACTCCATCTGGAGTTGTACGGCGGTGAGTGTGCGGCCGCTGCGGAGGGTGACGAGCCGCTTGAGCGAGGGGTCGTGGCTGACCTGGTGGAGGGTGCGGACGGGCTGGTCCACGGCGAGGTCGACGGCGATGAAGCCGTCCTCGATCATCGACAGGACGAGGGCGGTGGTGCCCAGCTTGAGGTAGGTCGAGATCTCGGAGAGGTTGGCGTCGCCGATGATCACGTGCAGGCGGCGGTACTTCTCGGCGTCGGCGTGGGGTTCGTCGCGGGTGTTGATGATGGGGCGTTTGAGGGTGGTCTCCAGTCCGACCTCGACCTCGAAGTAGTCGGCGCGCTGGCTGAGCTGGAAGCCGTGTTCGTGGCCGTCCTGGCCGATGCCGACGCGGCCGGCTCCGGCGAAGACCTGGCGGCTGACGAAGAAGGGCGTGAGGTGGCGCACGATGTCGGAGAAGGCGGTTTCCCGCTTCATCAGGTAGTTCTCGTGCGTGCCGTAGGAGGCGCCCTTGTTGTCGGTGTTGTTCTTGTAGAGGTGGATGGGCTGGGCGCCGGGGAGCGCTGCGGCGCGTTCGGCGGCTTCGGCCATGATGCGTTCGCCGGCCTTGTCCCAGAGGACGGCGTCGCGGGGGTTGGTGACCTCGGGGGCGCTGTATTCGGGGTGGGCGTGGTCGACGTAGAGCCGGGCGCCGTTGGTGAGGATGACGTTGGCCAGGCCGATGTCCTCGTCGGTGAGCTGGCTGGAGTCGGCGGCTTCGCGGGCGAGGTCGAAGCCTCGCGCGTCACGGAGCGGGTTCTCCTCCTCGAAGTCCCAGCGGGCCCGGCGGGCCCGGTGCATCGCCGCGGCGTAGGCGTTGACGATCTGGGACGAGGTGAGCATGGCATTGGCGTTGGGGTGGCCGGGGACGGAGATGCCGTACTCCGTCTCGATGCCCATTACTCGCCGTACGGTCATGCGGCCCTCCTTGCCCGGCGGCGTCCTCGGTCGTGGGCGCCGCTCACGTACCGCTGGCGCTGGGTTGCGTGTGCGGTGCCCGTCCCCGCACTGCGCGACTCGGCGGTACCGAAGAGCCTAGAACGGCTCTGCGCTGGTGTGGAGATCATTTGCGTCTTTGGCCTGTCCGGCTGTGCCCGGAAAGCAGTCGGCTGCGGGTACCCGGTGGTGGGCACCCGCAGCCGCCCTGTTCTTACAGGTACTGTCCGGTGTTGGCCACCGTGTCGATGGAGCGTCCGGTGTCCGCGCCCTGCTTTCCGGTGATGAGGGTACGGATGTAGACGATCCGCTCGCCCTTCTTTCCGGAGATCCTGGCCCAGTCGTCGGGGTTGGTGGTGTTGGGCAGGTCTTCGTTCTCCTTGAACTCGTCCACGCATGCCTGGAGGAGGTGGGAGACGCGGAGGCCCTTTGCGTTGTGGTCGAGGAAGTCCTTGATCGCCATCTTCTTGGCGCGGCCCACGATGTTCTCGATCATGGCGCCGGAGTTGAAGTCCTTGAAGTAGAGGACTTCCTTGTCGCCGTTGGCGTAGGTGACCTCCAGGAAGCGGTTCTCCTCGGATTCCGCGTACATGTGCTCGACGGCCGTCTGGATCATGCTTTCGACGGTGGTCGTCTTGCTGCCGCCGTGCTCGCCGACGTCGTCGGCGTGCAGGGGGAGGCGTTCGGTGAGGTACTTGCCGAAGATGTCCTTGGCGGCTTCGGCGTCGGGGCGCTCGATCTTGATCTTCACGTCGAGCCGGCCGGGGCGCAGGATGGCGGGGTCGATCATGTCCTCGCGGTTGGAGGCGCCGATCACGACCACGTTCTGCAGGCCTTCGACACCGTCGATCTCGGCGAGCAGCTGGGGGACGATGGTGTTCTCCACGTCCGAGCTGACTCCGGAGCCGCGAGTGCGGAAGAGGGATTCCATCTCGTCGAAGAAGACGATGACGGGGGTGCCCTCGCTGGCCTTCTCACGGGCTCGCTGGAAGACGAGCCGGATCTGGCGCTCGGTCTCGCCGACGTATTTGTTGAGGAGCTCGGGGCCCTTGATGTTGAGGAAGAAGCTCTTGCCGGCGGCCTGGCCGGTGACCTCGGCGACCTTTTTGGCCAGTGAGTTGGCGACGGCCTTGGCGATGAGCGTCTTTCCGCATCCGGGGGGTCCGTAGAGCAGGACGCCCTTGGGCGGGCGCAGTTCGTGCTCCTTGAAGAGGTCCGGGTAGAGGTACGGCAGCTCGACCGCGTCGCGGATGGCTTCGATCTGGCCGCCGAGGCCGCCGATCTGCTCGTAGCCGATGTCGGGGACTTCTTCGAGAACGAGTTCTTCGACCTCGCTCTTGGGGACGATCTCGTAGACGTAGCCGGAGCGGGGTTCGAGCAGGAGGGCGTCGCCGGGGCGGATGGTGACGTCCAGCAGCGGCTCGGCGAGCCGTACCACCCGTTCCTCGTCGGTGTGCCCGAGCACGAGGGCTCGTTCGCCGTCCTCGAGGATCTCCTTGAGGGTGACGATGTCTCCGACGCGCTCGTACGCCATGGCTTCGACCACGTTGAGCGCTTCGTTGAGCATGACTTCCTGGCCGCGCCTGAGGTCGTCGAGTTCGACGCTCGGGCTGACGTTGACCCGGAGTTTGCGGCCGCCGGTGAAGATGTCGGCGGTGCCGTCCTCGTTGGCTTCCAGGAACACTCCGAAGCCGGCCGGTGGCTGTGCGAGCCGGTCGACTTCTTCCTTGAGGGCCACGATCTGGTCGCGGGCCTCACGGAGGGTGTTGGCGAGTCGCTCGTTCTGGGCGGACACGCCGGCCAGGTTGGTCTGCAGCTCGACGATCCGCTCTTCGAGAATCCTCGTGTGTCGCGGAGAGTCGGCGAGCTTACGTCGCAGGACGGCGATCTCCTGCTCAAGGTAGGCAATCTGCCCGGCGGGGTCGTCGGACCCTCGTCCCGGGCGGATGCCGCGGTTCATGTCGTCGTCGTGGGCTGCCACGGTCCTCACCTCCTCCAAGGGGAGCTGGACGCTTCCAGACCCTACCTGGGTGGGTGTCGATTGAAACCCCTAGATCACAAAGACTGTAGGGGTGTGTCCGATCTTCACCCTTGCGCTCTCCCTCACGCCAGGGGAATACCCACCGAACACGGTGGGGAAGCGGGCGGAGGTAGGGTCAAGGTGTTCAACACCCGTCAGGGCCTGGAAGGTTCCCGAAAGGTCCGGCGAAGGAAGATGGCAGGAGAGATGACCGTGCAGCAGGACGTCGTCGGCGCCGGTGAGGCGCTGGAGGTCTGGATCGATCAGGATCTGTGCACGGGCGACGGGATCTGTGTGCAGTACGCGCCTGAGGTGTTCGAGCTGGACATCGACGGTCTGGCGTATGTGAAGAGCCCTGGGGACGAGCTGTTGCAGGAGCAGGGTGCGACGACTCCGGTGCCGTTGCCGTTGCTGACGGACGTGGTGGACTCGGCGCGGGAGTGTCCGGGTGAGTGCATCCATGTCCGCCGGGTCGCGGACGGGGTCGAGGTGTACGGCCCGGACGCTCAGTGAGGGTTCCTGCGCGTTCTGTGGCGGGTGTCTGATTTCTCACACCGTCCGGTAACCGGTGTCACACGCTGCGTGCTTGGGCGGGTGTCGAGCGCTCGAACGCGCCGTTCTTCCACTGCCATTTCACGGTGTCGGTGACGTCGGGGCAGCAGGTGGGCACCTTGGGTGAGCTGTAGCCGAGCAGGTCGGCGTGTACGGCGCCCTGGTGGACGGCGAGTTTGGTGACCTTCTGGCGGTCCTTGGGGTCGACGAGGGTGGCGACCACGCGCGCGCGTGTGTCGTCGGCGCCCTGGGTGAGGACGTAGAGGGCGTCGGGCGGGGTGCTCATGCCGGCGTCGCAGTGCACGACGGCGACGGTCTCGGGCCGGCCGTCGCCGTCCAGGTCTCCGGCGGCTTTCCTGGCGATCACGAGTTTCACGGGACCACAGTCCAGGGGGAAGTCGACTCCGGTGGTGGCCGGGGGCGCGGCGGCCGGGGCGGTGCGGGGGTCGCTGCCGGGGGTCTGTGCGGCGGTCGCCGAGTCGGGCTGCACGACCGAGGAGAGCGCGACGACTCCGGCGAGTGCGGTCGCGGTGGCGAGCCAGTGGATGGGTCGGGTGTGCGTGTGTGCCAGTTCCGGGACGGCGGAGTGCTGCACTAGGAGTGTCTCCCGTGAGGGCTGTGCCGGTGGGGGGGTGGCCTGCATGGTGCCACACGTCACAGCGTGGGGGAACGGCGGGGGTGGGAGTTGTGCCGACGGGCCTGTGGGGCGCTGGGGCCGGGGTCAACGAGGAAGCGCCGTGGCGGAGTTCCGGCTGGGTAGCGGGAACTCCGTCACGGCGCTGTGGCGTTGGAGGGGTGGCGGGCCGGGTCAGCGGCCGCCGATGCCTCCGTCGGCGTTGGGGCCGGAGTAGTCCTCGCCGTAGGCGCCCTTGGCGGGGCGGCGGCGGCGCATGGGCGGCTCGACGCCGTCGGCGAGGCGGCGGGCGGTGAGGAGGAAGCCGGTGTGGCCGATCATGCGGTGGTCGGGGCGGACGGCGAGGCCCTCGATGTGCCAGTTGCGGATCATCGTCTCCCAGGCGGTCGGCTCGTTGAAGCAGCCGATCTCGCGGATGGACTCGACAGTCCGGGCGAGCTGGGTGGTGGTGGCGACGTAGCAGCAGAGGATGCCGCCGGGGACGAGGGCCTTGGAGACGGCTTCCAGGCATTCCCAGGGGGCGAGCATGTCGAGGATGACGCGGTCGACGTCGGTGTCGGTGAGGTTGTCCTGGAGGTCGCCGACGGTGAGCTGCCAGGCGGGGTGGGGGCCGCCGAAGTAGCGTTCCACGTTCTGCTGGGCGATGTCGGCGAAGTCCTGGCGGCGCTCGTAGGAGTGCAGCATGCCCTGGTCGCCGATGGCGCGCAGCAGGAAGCTGCTGAGCGAGCCGGAGCCGACGCCGGCCTCGACGACTCGGGCGCCGGTGAAGATGTCGGCGAAGGCGAGGATCTGCCCCGCGTCCTTCGGGTAGACGACGGCTGCCCCTCGGGGCATGGACAGGACGTAGTCGGGGAGCAGGGGGCGCAGCGCGAGGTAGGCGACGTTTCCGGTGGTGCGGACAACGCTGCCCTCGGGTGCGCCGATCAGTTCGTCGTGCGGGAAGCTTCCTTTGTGCGTGTGGAAGTTCTTCCCGGCTTCGAGCGTGAACGTGTAGTGGCGGCCCTTGGGGTCGGTCAGCTGTACCTGGTCCCCGACCTTGAAGGGCCCGCGCCTGCGGGCGGCACCGGTCGGTTCGGACATGTGACCAGCCTACCGGGGTTTGTGGGGGTGGCTGACCACGTGGCCGGGGTGGTGGGGGCGGTCAGGAGGGGCGGGCCATGGCTTTGACGAAGGCGCGCTCGACGTCGGCGGCGGACAGGACGCCGTAGATCTCGCCGGTGTCCTCGACGACGAGGTATTCGGTGGCGGGGGTGGCGCGCAGGGTGTCGAGGAGGTCTTCGCCGGCGAGTTCGGCGGAGACGCGCATGCCGTCGGTGAGGTCCTGGGCGAGGCCGCTGACGGCGACCCAGGGGCGGCGGTGTTCGGGGACTCCGACGATGGCGGCTTCGCGGACGAGGGAGACGGGGTGGCCGTCGGGGTCGACGACGACGAGGGCGCGGGCTCCGGCGGCGTTGGCGCGGCGGAGGGCTTCGGAGAGGGGGGTGTCGGACTGGACGGGGACGGCTCGTCTGGTGAGGGTGCGGGCGCGCAGTTCGGGGAGGTGCTCGCGCAGGCGGGCTACGCGCAGGCTGTTGCCGGCGCCGGTCCAGATGATCGCGGCGAGGATCGCGGCGAGCAGGGCGTCCATGACGGTGTCCATGCCGACGTTGTCGACGGCGTCGCTGCCGAGGAGGCCGGACTGGGTGAGCAGGGGGAGGCCGATGAGGACGGCGACGGCGAGGGCGCGGCCGACCCAGGCGGCGGCGACGGTGCCGCTCATGGGTTTGCCGGTGATCTTCCAGACGACGGCGCGGAGCATGCGGCCGCCGTCGAGGGGGAGGCCGGGCAGGAGGTTGAAGGCGGCGACGATGAGGTTGGAGATCATCAGGCCGGCCAGGAGGACGCCGGGGACGGTGCCGGGTTCGACGGTCTGCATGGCGGCGTAGAAGACGCCGGCGAGGGCGAGGGAGAGGAGGGGGCCGACGAAGGCGAGCCAGAACTCGCGACCGGGGGTCTCGGCTTCCTTCTCGATCTCGGAGACGCCGCCGAAGAACTGGAGCTGGATGCGGCGGACGGGGAGTTTGAAGCGGAGGGCGGCCACGGTGTGGGCGAGTTCGTGGATGAGGACGGAGGCGTAGAAGACGACGGCGAAGAAGAGAGAGACGAGGTAGCGGGCGCCGCCGAGTTCGGGCAGGACGCGGTCGAGCTGTCCGCCGAAGACCCAGGTGATCAGTGCGGCGACGAGGAACCAGCTGGGGGCGACGTAGACGGGGACGCCGAAGGGGCGGCCCATGAGGATGCCGCCTCCGGGTTCGCGCTGCCGCTTCGGGGGCTGGGCCTTGCCGAGGCCGGCCGGGGGTTCGGTGCTGTGCGCGTGTGCGGGGGCGCCGGGTTCGGTGTGGGCCAGGGTGCGGTGGGTGTGGGGGGCGGGCTCGGGGGCCGTGTCGGGGCGGGGGGCCGGCTTCTCGAGGTCGGGCTTGGGGTCGTGCCGGGTGGCCGGGGTCTCGGGCTCGGGCCTCGCGCTCGCGGCTGCGGGGGTCTCCGGCCGGGGCTCGGGCTCGGTCGTCGGTTCGGGGGCCTCGGGACGCGGGGCGGGTTCCTGGCCGGCCGGTTCCTGGCGGGGCCTCTGTGACGTCGGCTCCGTCGGCTCCGGCGGCTCCGTCGTCTCGCCGTCGGGGGCGTTCGTGGCAGGCGGGGGCGCGGGCTCCGTCGGCTCGGGGTCGACGGGGTCCGTGGGGGTGGAAGGCGGGGTCGTGTGGTTCGGCTGGTGCTCGGCCGTCTCGGTGTCGTCCGGCCGCGGCCGGCCGCTCCCGCCGCTCTCGTCCACGCTGTCCCCTCGTTCGAAGCGTCTTCCGCGCCTGCCGGGCGGAAGGGTCTGGGGTCGATGGTATGCGGCTCGCCCGGGACGTTCCGCCCCGGCACCCCCAGTCGCCCTCCCCCGTCACAGCCGGCCCGCGGGGCCTTCACAACCGGCGCACTCGGCCGCCCGCTCCCGGGGCTGGGTGACTGTCAGTGGCGGGCCGTAAAGTTCTACGGCATGGAGAGCAGCAGCGAGAGTGCGGAACAGGCCGGGTCGACGGTGGGCGGCGGGGAGCCGGTGGCCGGCCCCATGCCGGTTGCCTCGGTTCCGGCTGCCTCGGTGTCGGCGCCCGCTTCCCTGTCTCCTTCACGGGCGAGCGATTTCATGCAGTGTCCGCTGCTGTACCGGTTCCGGGTGATCGACCGGCTGCCGGAGAAGCCGAGCGAGGCGGCGACCAGGGGGACGCTGGTGCATGCCGTGCTGGAGCGGCTGTTCGACGCGCCTGCGGCGGAGCGGACGGCGCCGCGCGCCAAGTCGCTGATCCCGGGGCAGTGGGACCGGCTGCGGGAGTCGCGGCCGGAGGTGGTGGAGCTGTTCTCCGACGATCCGGAGGGCGAACGGCTCGCGCGGTGGCTGGGCGAGGCCGAGCAGCTGGTGGAGCGGTGGTTCACGCTGGAGGATCCGACGCGGCTGGAGCCGGCGGAGCGGGAGCTGTTCGTCGAGGCGGAGCTGGAGTCGGGGCTCAGGCTGCGCGGGATCATCGACCGGGTCGACGTGGCGCCCACGGGTGACGTGCGGATCGTCGACTACAAGACGGGCAAGGCGCCGCGGCCGGAGTACGCGGAGGGCGCGCTGTTCCAGATGAAGTTCTACGCGCTGGTGGTGTGGCGGCTGAAGAACGTGGTGCCGCGGCGGTTGCAGCTGGTGTATCTCGGCAGCGGTGACGTGCTGACGTACGACCCGGTGCTCGCGGATCTGGAGCGGGTGGAGCGCAAGCTGCTGGCGCTGTGGGAGGCGATCCGGCTGGCGACGGAGTCGGGGGACTGGCGGCCGCGGCCGACGAAGTTGTGCGGCTGGTGCGATCACCAGGCGCGTTGTCCGGAGTTCGGGGGTACTCCCCCGCCGTATCCGCTGCCGGTGAGGGCGGCCGAGTCGGCCGTGGTGGAGCAGGGCAGAATGGGGCCGGACTAGCGAAGGAGACTTACGTGGCCATCCGCGTCCTACTGGTCGACGACCAGCCTCTGCTGCGTACGGGCTTCCGGATGATCCTGGAGGCGGAGCAGGACATCGCGGTCGTCGGCGAGGCCGGAGACGGGCTCCAAGCCCTCGATCAGGTGCGGGCCCTTCAGCCCGATGTGGTTCTGATGGACATCCGCATGCCGCGGATGGACGGTGTGGAGGCGACCCGGCAGATCACCGGGCCGGGGCGGGACGGCCCGGCGAAGGTGCTGGTGCTGACGACCTTCGATCTCGACGAGTACGTGGTGGAGGCGCTGCGGGCGGGGGCCAGTGGGTTCCTGCTGAAGGACGCCCCGGCGAATGAGCTGGTGCAGGCGATCCGGGTGGTGGCCGCGGGCGAGGCGATGCTGGCGCCGAGCATCACGCGGCGGCTGCTGGACAAGTACGCCACGCATCTGCCGTCCGGTGACGAGCCGGTGCCGGACACGCTGCACACGCTGACCGAGCGTGAGGTGGAGGTGCTGAAGCTGGTGGCGCGGGGGCTGTCGAACGCGGAGATCGCGGCGGATCTGTTCGTCAGCGAGACGACGGTGAAGACGCATGTCGGGCATGTGCTGACCAAGCTGGGGCTGCGTGACCGGGTGCAGGCGGCGGTGTACGCGTACGAGAGCGGGCTGGTGCGGCCTGGTGCCCAGCAGTGACGGTGCCTCCGGCGGTTTGGCAGCTGTTCTGTGAGGGGCGTTCTGTGAGGGGGCCGGTGCGGGTTGTGTTCGGCTTGTCGCGCGGTTCCCCGCGCCCCTGGGGCGTTGCAGTTCGGCGGCCCTGAGTGGTGCAGCCCCACGCCCCTAGGACGTTGCAGGTCGGCGGCGCTCGGGCGTTGCAGTCACGTTGCCCTGGAAACGCGAAGGGCGCCCCTCTTGTGTGAGAGGGGCGCCCTTCGAGGTTTTTCAGGACTTGGACTTGTTGAGTTCCCAGAAGCGGAAGACCGTGGAGGCGTCGAGGCAGTACTCGAGGCCGTAGACACCGTCGGCGACGACGGCGTACTGCTTGGCCTGCCAGACGGGCAGCAGGGGGATCTCGTCGGCGACGATCCGCTGGAGCTCGTCGAAGTCGTTCTCGGTGGCGGCGCGGTTGCTCTCGCCGGAGGTGCGCGGGATGAGCGTGCCGGTGATGGTCTTGTTGGTGTAGTTGTTGTCGAGGACGTTGCCCTCACCGAAGAACAGCGAGGTGAAGTTGTCGGCGTCGGGGTAGTCGGGCACCCAGCCCTTGACGTAGACGCCGTACTTGCCCGCGGCTATGTCCTTCTCGTACTGCTCGAAGTCGACGGACTTGACCTCGGCGTCGAACAGGCCGCTGCTGTTGAGCTGTTCGGCGATCGCCTTGAACTCCTGGTCCGTGGCGGGGCCGTAGCGCGACGGGGTGGACCACAGGGTCAGCTTGACCTTGTCGGTGATGCCGCCCTCGCGCAGTACCGCCTCGGCGCGGTCGCGGGAGGGGCGGGCGCCGTAGGTGTCGAAGAAGGCGGTGTTGTGGCCGTCGATGCCCGCGGGGATGATCGAGTAGAGCGGGGTGGCGGTGCCCTCGTAGACGTCGCTGATGAGGGCGTCGCGGTCGATGAGCAGGGCGATGGCCTTGCGGACGGGGAGCTGTCCGGCGACCGGGTCGTCCATGTTGAAGACCAGGTGCTGGACCTCGGCGCTGCTGCCCTCGACGACCTCGATGCCGGTGCCGTCGGAGGAGGCTTCGATGTCGGCGATGTCGCCGGCGCTGAGGCCTCGGTAGGCGATGTCGATCTCGCCCTTCTGGAGGGCGGCCTTGAGGGCCTTCTGGTCGCTGTGGAAGAACTTGAGGGTGATGCCGGAGTTCTGGACGTCGGCGGTGCCCTTGTAGTTCTCGTTGACGGTGAAGACGGCTTCGTCGTCGCCGTAGGACTCGAGCTTGTAGGGGCCGGAGCCGCTGGCCTTGCCGTCCTCGCGGAGTTTGCCGTCGTCGTACTCGCGGTGGTTGACGACGGAGCCGGCGCCGGAGGCGATCTTGCTGGGGAAGGTGGCGTCGGGGGCCTTGAGGTGGAAGACGACGGTCTTGTCGTCCGGGGTCTCGATGGTGTCGAGGCCGGGGAACATGACCGCGGGGCCGGCGTCGTCGTTGATCTTCAGCAGGCGGTCGAAGGAGAACTTGACGTCCTCGGAGGTGAGGCTGTCGCCGTTGCTGAACTTCAGGCCGTCCTTGAGGGTGCACTTGTAGACGGTGGCCTGGTTGTCGGAGAAGTCGCAGGTGTCCGCGAGTTCCGGCTCGGGCGTGGTGCCGCCGTTGGGGAAGCTGAGCAGGGACTGGAAGACGTTGTTGAACAGCAGCCACGAGCCGGGGTCGTAGCCGGAGGCCGGGTCGGTGGCGACGACGTCGTCGGACATCCCCATGACCACGGTGGAGCCGGAGTCGCCGGAGTCACCGGAGTCCGAGCCGCAGCCGGTCAGCAGGCCGGAGGCCAGACCCGCCACGATGGGCAGGACCGGCCAGTGGTTGCGCATGTTCACGTGCTTGTGCCTTGTCGTCGTTCGCGGATTGTTCCGGACCGGCGTCCCGGTCCGGATCCCCGGGGCCGCCGTCCCGGCCCCGGGGTTCGCGAGTGCGTCAGCCGCTCATACCGCGGCTGAGCTCCCACAGCTGAAGGGTCGAGGAGGAGTTGAGTACGTACGCGGTGCCGGAGATGTCGTCGCTGGTGGCGAGGTACTGCTTGCCCTGCCACAGCGGCAGCACGGGGACGTCCTCGGCGACGATGTCCTGGATCTCGGTCAGGCTCGTCGCGGCGGAGCCCCGGTCGGCCTCGCGGCGGCTCTCCGGGATGAGGGTCTTGCGGATGATGCTGTTGGTGTAGGGGGACTTGAGGAAGTTGTCGGCGTCGAGGAACGGCGCGATGTAGTTGTCGGCGTCGGGGAAGTCGGGGAACCAGCCCATGCCGTAGACGTCGTAGGAGCCCTTGCGCTGGGCGGGGACGAAGCTGTCCCAAGGGGTCCCCTTGATGGAGACGTCGAACAGGCCGCTGTCGTTCAGCTGCTTGCTCAGGACTTCGAACTCCCGCTTGGTGGCGGCGCCGTAGTGGTCGGTGGTGTAGTGCATGGTCAGCTTCACCGGGGTGCTGACGTCGGCGTCGGCGAGGAGGTTCTCCGCCTTGCTGACGCTGGGGTCTCCGTACTTGTTGAAGAACGAGTTGGAGTGGCCGGTGATGGTGGCCGGGACGAGCGAGTAGAGGGGCTCGGCCTGGACGCCGTAGACCTTGGAGACCAGTTCGCTGCGGTTGATGACCTGGGCCATGGCCTGGCGCACGGCCTTGTCGCGGACGCTGGGGGCGTCGGTGTTGAAGGCGAGGTAGCGGATCTCCAGGCCGGGCATGTCGAACAGCTCGGTGTTCTCGCCCGGGTCGACGCTGAGCTGCTGGATCTGCTCGGGGGTCATGCTGCGGGTCATGACGTCGATGTCACCGCCCTTCAGTGCGCCGTCCATGGCGGAGGCGTCCTTGAAGGAGTTCATCTCGATCTTGTCGTTGTTCAGGGTGAGAGCGCCCTTGTAGTGGGCGTTCTTGCTGAACACGGCCTTGACCATCTCGCCGTTCTCGACCTCGGCCTTGAGCGTGTAGGGGCCGGAGCCGTTCACGTCGAAGCCGTCGCGGAGCTTGCCCTTGTCGTAGTCGGCGGGGTTGACGATGCCGGCGACGGGGGTGGACAGCTTGTACGGGAAGGTGGCGTCGGCGCTGTTGAGGTGGAAGATCACCTCGCGGTCGCCCTGGGTCTCGACGGTGTCGATCGCGGAGAGGAGGGCGAAGACACCGGAGTCGGCCTTGATGGACCGGGCCCGGTCGATGGAGTACTTGACGTCCTTGGCGGTGACGGGGCTGCCGTCGGCGAAGCTGAGGTCCTCGCGGAGCGTGCAGACGTAGCGCTCGTTGCCGGTGTCGGTGAAGGAGCAGCTCTCGGCGGCCTCCGGGACGGGCTCGCCCTCGCCGCGGGGCTGGATCATCAGGGTCTGCACGGTCTGGCGCAGGATGTTCCAGCTGCCGACGTCGTAGGCGTAGGCGGGGTCCAGGGGGGCGGGGGCGTCGTCGGTCGCGATGAACCGGTCGGTGGTGCCGACGGCGATCGAGCCGCCGCCGTCACCCGCACCGTCGGTCCCGCCGCAGGCGGCGAGGACCGGCGCGAGCAGGCCGATGACGGCCGGCAGCACCAAAGTCTTGCGGTTCATGCTGGTGGTACTCCACTGCTGTAGTTCCGTGCTGCGCGCGAGCAAGGGGTGGTGTCGCGGGGATCACGGGAAAAGGGGGTGATGTTCTCGCGACGAGATTAATGCGCGCCCGCGCGGGGGTTCGCGGTCGCCGGAGAGGGCTGTCCATCACGCTGCGAAACCGGGAGTGGACACACCGAAAACCCGACAGTGGAAGGTTTCACACAAGGCCTCCCCAATCCGGACACAAGGGCCCGTCACTGGGGCGGAAATCGGGGCGGACGGCACACGACAAACACACTGTCGAGGGGCTCCGGGGTGGCGAACCTCACATCGACAACGGCGTTCACATCAGCTGGATTTCGGCCATCCGGCCGGAGTCGACCCCCAGGTGGGAGCGGGTTTGCGGGGTCCGGCGAATTCGCCTTTGCGACCGTTCGCGACGGGGTGCGACCGGGTGTGTGCGGCGGGTCGCGGGGCCCTGCCCGGGCGGTCAGGCCGCCGGGGTGAGCAGTCCGCGCAGGAAGGCCAGGTCGACCTCTTCGAGAGAGCCGACGACCGTGCGGCGGGCGGCCGGGGCGATGGGGGCCACGGAGGGTACGGCCACGACATGGCAGCCGGCCGCCTCGGCGGCGGCGACGCCGGTCGCGGTGTCCTCGACGACGGCGCATCTGGCCGGGTCCGCACCGAGGCCGGCGGCGGCGAACAGATACGGCTCGGGGTGCGGCTTGGTCCGCGGGACCTCGTCCCCGGCGATGCTGAGGTGGAAGTGCTGGGGGCCGAGCGAGGCCAGCACCCGGTCGATGATGCGCCGGTGGGAGGCGGACACCAGGGCGGTGGGGATCTCGTGCGCGGCGAGCTCGGCGAGCAGCCGGGCGGCGCCGGGCATCAGCGGCAGGGCGCGGGAGATGCGGTCCTCGAAGCCCTCGTTGAGCCGGACGCTCAGCTCGGCGAGGGTGATGTCCGCGCCGGTCGCCTCGATGAGGAACCCGGCGCTGCGGGTCATCGGTCCGCCGACCACGACATGGCGCCAGGAGTCGTCGAGGGTGTGGCCGAGGCCGGCGAACACCTCGACCTCGACGTCCCACCAGAACCCCTCGGTGTCCACCAGGGTGCCGTCCATGTCGAGGAGCACGGCCTGGAGGGCAGAGCCTTCCGCCGTGCGGGTGCCGAGTGCGGGGACCGTGGTGGTCATCCGGCGTACCTCCTTGAGGGAGCAGCAGGCCGGTTCCCCTGCGGGAACCGGCCTGCTCGGACCGACCAGTGTACGTCTCGTATGCGGCGAGTGCCTCGTTTAATCGGCGTGTGTGGAGGGCACTCCGCCGGTACGCCTGGGGGCGCTGTGGCGCGCCTCCGGCCGCCCTGTGGGGCGGCCGGAGGCGGGTGCCGGGACGGGCTCACCGGCCGGAGGCAGGCGCCGGGACGGCCTCACCGGCCGGCGGCGGGCGCCGGGACGGCCTCACCGGCCGGAGGCGGGCGCCGGACAGGCTCAGCAGCCGGAGGCAGGCCCCGGACGGCCTCAGCGGGCGTTGAAGTACTTCGCCTCCGGGTGGTGGATGACGATCGCATCGGTGGACTGCTCGGGGTGCAGCTGGAACTCCTCGGACAGCTGGACGCCGATGCGCTCGGGCTGGAGCAGGTCGGCGATCTTGGCGCGGTCCTCCAGGTCGGGGCAGGCGCCGTAGCCGAGGGAGAAGCGGGCGCCCCGGTACTTCAGCTCGAACATGCCCTCGATCTCGGTCGGGTCCTCCCCCGCGAAGCCGAGCTCCGAGCGCACGCGGGCGTGCCAGTACTCGGCGAGCGCCTCGGCGAGCTGGACGGACAGGCCGTGCAGTTCGAGGTAGTCGCGGTAGGAGTTGGACTCGAAGAGCCTGGCGGTCTCCTCGCCGATGCGGGAGCCGACGGTGACCACCTGGAGGCCGACGACGTCCGTCTCGCCGGACTCCTCCGGGCGGAAGAAGTCGGCCAGACACAGCCGGCGGCCGCGGCGCTGGCGGGGGAACGTGAAGCGGGTGCGCTCGTTGCCCTGCTCGTCCAGGATGATCAGGTCGTCGTCCTTTGAGACGCACGGGAAGTAGCCGTGGACGACGGCCGCCTCCAGCAGGTTCTCGGTCTGGAGCCGGTCCAGGAGGCCGCGCAGCCGCGGGCGGCCCTCGGTCTCGACGAGCTCCTCGTAGGTGGGTCCCTCGCCGGTGCGGGCCTGCTTCAGGCCCCACTGGCCCTTGAACAGGGCGCCCTCGTCGAGCCAGGAGGCGTACTCCTTGAGCTGGATGCCCTTGACGACGCGAGTGCCCCAGAAGGGCGGGGTGGGGACGGGGTTGTCGACGGCGACGTCGGAGCGGACGTGGCCCTCCTCGGGGCGCTCCTCGACGGCCGCGGCGGCGGTGGCGCGGACCCGGCGCTGCTTGAGCTCGGGCAGCTTGGCGCCCGGCAGGCCGCGCTTGACGCCGATGAGGGCGTCCATCAGGCGCAGGCCCTCGAAGGCGTCGCGGGCGTAGCGGACCTCGCCCTCGTAGATCTCGTGCAGGTCCTGCTCGACGTAGGCCCGGGTGAGGGCGGCGCCGCCGAGGATGACGGGGTAGTCGGCGGCGAGGCCGCGGGCGTTGAGCTCCTCCAGGTTCTCCTTCATGATCACGGTGGACTTGACCAGGAGGCCGCTCATGCCGATGACGTCGGCGCGGTGTTCCTCGGCGGCGTCCAGGATCGCGGAGACCGGCTGCTTGATGCCCAGGTTGACGACGTTGTAGCCGTTGTTGGACAGGATGATGTCGACGAGGTTCTTGCCGATGTCGTGGACGTCGCCGCGGACGGTGGCGAGGACGATGGTGCCCTTGCCGGCCTCGTCGGTCTTCTCCATGTGCGGTTCGAGGTGGGCGACGGCGGTCTTCATGACCTCGGCGGACTGCAGGACGAAGGGCAGCTGCATCTGGCCGGAGCCGAAGAGTTCGCCGACGACCTTCATGCCGTCCAGGAGGGTCTCGTTGACGATGTCGAGCGCCGGGCGGGTCTGCAGGGCCGTGTCGAGGTCGGCTTCCAGGCCGTTCTTCTCGCCGTCGATGATGCGCCGCTTGAGGCGCTCCTCGAGCGGGAGCGCGGCGAGTTCCTCGGCCTTGCCGGCCTTGAGGGACTTGGCGGTGGCGCCATCGAAGAGGGCCATCAGCTTCTGGAGCGGGTCGTAGCCCTCGCTGCGGCGGTCGTGGATCAGGTCGAGGGCGGTGCGGACCTCTTCCTCGCTGAAGCGGGCGATCGGCAGGATCTTGGAGGCGTGGACGATCGCGGAGTCCAGGCCCGCCTTGACGCACTCGTCGAGGAAGACGGAGTTCAGCAGGATGCGGGCGGCCGGGTTGAGGCCGAAGGAGATGTTGGACAGGCCGAGGGTGGTCTGCACGTCGGGGTGGCGGCGCTTGAGCTCGCGGATCGCGTCGATGGTGGCGATGCCGTCGCGGCGGGACTCCTCCTGACCGGTGCAGATCGTGAAGGTCAGGGTGTCGATGAGGATGTCTTCCTCGCGGATGCCCCAGTTCCCGGTGAGGTCGTCGATGAGCCGTTCGGCGATCTCGACCTTCTTCTCGGGGGTGCGGGCCTGGCCCTCCTCGTCGATGGTGAGGGCGATCAGCGCGGCGCCGTGCTCCCGCGCCAGCGCGGTGACCTTGGCGAAGCGGGACTCGGGGCCGTCGCCGTCCTCGTAGTTCACCGAGTTGATCACGGCGCGGCCGCCGAGCTTCTGCAGGCCGGCCTCGATGACGTCGACCTCGGTGGAGTCGAGCACGATGGGCAGGGTGGAGGCGGTGGCGAAGCGGCCGGCGAGTTCCTCCATGTCGGCGACGCCGTCGCGGCCCACGTAGTCGACACACAGGTCGAGCATGTGCGCGCCTTCGCGGATCTGTTCGCGGGCCATCTCGACACAGTCGTCCCAGCGGGCCTCCAGCATGGCCTCGCGGAACTTCTTGGAGCCGTTGGCGTTGGTGCGCTCGCCGATGGCCAGGTAGGAGGTGTCCTGGCGGAAGGGCACGGTCTGGTAGAGGGAGGCGGCGCCGGCCTCGGGGCGGGGGCTGCGCTCGGCGGGGGTGAGGTCGCGGACGCGTTCGACGACCTGGCGCAGGTGCTCGGGGGTGGTGCCGCAGCAGCCGCCGATCAGGGAGAGGCCGTAGTCGCGGACGAAGTTCTCCTGCGCGTCGGCGAGCTCGGGCGCGGTGAGCGGGTAGTGGGCGCCGTCGGAGGTGAGCACGGGCAGGCCGGCGTTGGGCATGCAGGACAGCGGGATGCGGGCGTTGCGGGCGAGATAGCGCAGGTGCTCGCTCATCTCGGCGGGGCCGGTGGCGCAGTTCAGGCCGATCATGTCGATGCCGAGCGGCTCCAGGGCCGTCAGGGCGGCGCCGATCTCGGAGCCGAGCAGCATGGTGCCGGTGGTCTCGACGGTGACGGAGACGATCAGCGGCACGTCGTAGCCGGCGGTGGCCATGGCGCGGCGGGCGGCGACGACGGAGGCCTTGGTCTGCAGGAGGTCCTGCGTGGTCTCGACGAGCAGGGCGTCCGCGCCGCCGGCGAGGAGTCCCTCGGCGTTCTTCTGGTAGGCGTCGCGGATCGCGGTGAAGGTGGTGTGGCCGAGCGTGGGCAGCTTGGTGCCGGGGCCGATGGAGCCGAGGACCCAGCGCTGCTGTCCGGTGCGCGCGGTGAAGTCGTCGGCGGTCTCGCGGGCGATGCGCGCTCCGGCCTCGGAGAGTTCCTCGATGCGGTCGGCGATGTCGTACTCGCCCAGCGCGCTGAGGTTGGCGCCGAAGGTGTTGGTCTCGACGCAGTCGACGCCGGCCCCGAAGTACGCCTCGTGGACGGAGCGCACGATGTCGGGGCGGGTGACGTTGAGGACCTCGTTGCAGCCCTCGAGGTTCTGGAAGTCCTCCAGGGTCGGGTCCTGGGCCTGGAGCATCGTGCCCATGGCTCCGTCGGCGACCACCACACGGGTGGCGAGTGCCTGGCGGAGCGCGGACGCGCGGGTCCGGCTGTCGGCGGAAGGGGTCGGCGGCACAGAGGCCATGAAGGGCTCCCTCGGGTGCGACGGCTGTCGGCTTTGCGCCCCTTGTGGTGAAGCCCATGGGGAGCTTCCCGAGGAAGGCGCACGCCGCCAGGGTAGCCGGGACCGGACGGGCGTGGTCAGGGGCGTCCACCACCCGGACGAGTGGGCGCGCGCCGGGGTTCGCTCCGGTTGATGCGGACCCCGCAGGTGACGGGCGGGGTGGGTGTGGCTCACCATGTGGCGACCGAGCGGAGCCCGAACCGCGCGCCATGCGGCATCCGAGTGGCGCGCGAGTGGCATACGAGCGGCGAGCGAGTTGCTGCCGAACATTAGCGGTGGGTTGGCATCGACCGGTAGTGTTCGACATTGCCGAACGATGGACAGTGTCGAGCGGCGAGGACGCCGGACCACGACGGTGGCGCCGGTGAACGACCGGGAGCGTGACCGCTCGGCGGTCGAAGGGGACGGAGGCAGGACGGCGATGGCACGGAACATCCAGTCGCTCGAGCGGGCTGCGGCGATGCTGCGTCTGCTCGCGGGCGGCGAGCGACGGCTGGGCCTGTCGGACATCGCCTCCTCGCTGGGCCTCGCCAAGGGGACCGCGCACGGCATCCTGCGCACCCTCCAGCTGGAGGGCTTCGTGGAGCAGGACGAGGCGTCGGGCCGCTATCAGCTGGGCGCGGAACTGCTGCGCCTGGGCACGACCTATCTGGATGTGCACGAGTTGCGGGCGCGGGCGCTGGTGTGGACGGACGACCTGGCCCGTTCCAGCGGCGAGAGCGTCTATCTGGGGGTCCTGCACCAGCAGGGCGTGCTGATCGTGCACCACGTCTTCCGTCCGGACGACAGCCGTCAAGTGCTGGAGATCGGGGCCATGCAGCCGCTGCACTCCACGGCTCTGGGCAAGGTGCTGTCGGCGTACGACCCGGTGGCCCACAGCGAGGCGATCGAGGCGGACCGCAAGGCCTTCACGGACCGCACGGTGTGCGAGCTGGACGCCTTCGAGCAGATCCTCGACATCTCACGCGCGCGTGGCTACGCGGCGGACGTGGAGGAGACCTGGGAGGGCGTGGCGTCCGTGGCCGCGCCCATCCACGACCGGCGGCGGATGCCGGTGGGCGCGGTGGGCATCACGGGCGCGGTGGAGCGCCTGGCGCGCGACGGTGAGCTGCGCCCCGAGCTGATCGCGGCGGTACGGGACTGTGCCCGCGCGGTGTCGCGGGACCTGGGCGCGGGCCGCTTCTGAGCCGCGCGCCCGCGGTGCGCCCGGGCGGGGCGGCGCGGGCCGCCCTGCCCTGCCCGGCCGGTGCGCCGGCCGGCGTCGGTCGCCACTGAGCGGCGCGGCCTGCCCTTGAGCGAGGTGCCGAACGCCGTGGGCGGCTCTTGAGCAGCGCGCGGACGCGCGGCCCCACCCGTGGCCGCCCGAGCCGCACACAGGGCCGGTCACGGCCCCCGCCGCGGCCCCTGCGGCCCCCTCCGGAACACCCTTTGCGACAACCCCTGCCACCGGTACCCCGATACGGGATACCGGCCTTCGGCCTACCCTGAAATCCGGCTCAAATCAGGCATTGAGCCCGAACCTACCCAGACACCAACACAAGATCGATAAGTCCAGTCGATCAATAACGATCGAGTTTTCGATAACGGAACCCTTGACGCAGGTGTGGCGCCGGACAAGACTCCCGTCCATCGGTCGGCATTGTCGAACACCTACCGGCAATACGCGCTAAGGTGTGACAACGCCAAGGGACCGGCACTGCACAGCTCTCACCCCCGAGGGCGCAGCAACTCCCGAAGGGACTCGGGGTGCTGCTTCCCTGGACGAAGGACAAAGGAGTCGCGGGTGTCCAGCTCCGACATCTTCATCGGCGAGACCATCGGTACCGCCATACTCATCCTGCTCGGCGGTGGCGTGTGCGCCGCCGTGACGCTGAAGGCCTCCAAGGCCCGTAACGCCGGCTGGCTGGCCATCACCTTCGGGTGGGGCTTCGCCGTCCTGACGGCGGTCTACACCTCGGCGCCGCTCTCCGGAGCGCACCTCAACCCGGCGGTCACGCTCGCACTCGCGATCAAGGACAACGTCTGGGACAACGTCGCCCTCTACATCGGCGGCCAGCTCCTCGGCGCCATGATCGGCGCCACCCTGGTCTGGGTCGCCTACTACGGCCAGTTCCAGGCGCACCTGACCGACAAGGAGATCGTCGGCGGTCCGGGTGCTCAGGCCACGGCCACCAAGGCCGTCGAGGCCCAGGAGAAGGGCGCGGGCCCGGTCCTGGGCGTGTTCTCCACCGGTCCCGAGATCCGGAACGTGGTGCAGAACCTCGCCACCGAGATCATCGGCACGGTCGTGCTGGTGCTCGCCATCCTCACGCAGGGCCTGAACGACAACGGCAACGGCCTCGGCGTCCTCGGCGCTCTGATCGTCGCCCTGGTGGTCGTCGGTATCGGTCTGTCGCTGGGCGGCCCGACCGGCTACGCCATCAACCCGGCCCGTGACCTCGGTCCGCGCATCGTGCACGCCCTGCTTCCCCTGCCCAACAAGGGCGGCTCGGACTGGGGCTACGCCTGGATCCCCGTCGTCGGTCCGCTGATCGGCGCGGCGATCGCCGCAGGCATCTACAACGTCGCCTTCGCCTAAAAGGGCCGCTGCAAGAGCCAGGCTTCTTCGACAAGCACATTCGAGAACAAGCACTTCGAGCTCGACAGCACGCGCCGTACGTACAGCCCCGTATCCAAGGACTCCCAGGAGTACACAGTGACCGACGCACACGCCGGCCCCTTCATCGCCGCCATCGACCAGGGCACGACCTCCAGCCGCTGCATCGTCTTCGACCGGGACGGCCGTATCGTCTCCGTCGACCAGAAGGAGCACGAGCAGATCTTCCCGAAGCCGGGCTGGGTCGAGCACGACGCCAACGAGATCTGGACGAACGTCCAGGAGGTCGTCGCCGGAGCCGTCGAGAAGGCCGGCATCACCCGCGACGACATCAAGGCCATCGGTATCACCAACCAGCGCGAGACCACCGTGCTGTGGGACAAGAACACCGGTGAGCCCGTCCACAACGCCATCGTCTGGCAGGACACCCGCACCGACGCACTCTGCAAGGATCTGGGCCGCAACGTCGGCCAGGACCGCTTCCGCCGCGAGACCGGTCTGCCGCTGGCCTCCTACTTCGCCGGTCCGAAGGCCCGCTGGCTGCTGGACAACGTCGAGGGCCTGCGCGAGCGCGCCGAGGCCGGAGACATCCTCTTCGGCACCATGGACACCTGGGTCATCTGGAACCTGACCGGTGGTGTCGACGGCGGCAAGCACTACACCGACGTCACCAACGCCTCCCGCACCATGCTGATGAACCTGCACACGCTGGAGTGGGACGAGAAGATCGCCGAGTCGATCGGCGTGCCGCTGGCGATGCTGCCGGAGATCCGCTCCTCCGCCGAGATCTACGGCGAGATCACCGGCGGCAAGCTGGGCGACCTGCTCGGCGGCATCCCGGTCGCCTCCGCGCTGGGCGACCAGCAGGCGGCCCTGTTCGGCCAGACCTGTTTCGCCGAGGGCGAGGCCAAGTCCACGTACGGCACCGGCACGTTCATGCTGATGAACACCGGCGAGAAGATCATCAACTCCTACTCCGGCCTGCTGACCACCGTCGGCTACCGGATCGGCGACCAGGCTCCGGTCTACGCCCTGGAGGGCTCGATCGCCGTCACCGGTTCGCTGGTGCAGTGGATGCGCGACCAGATGGGCCTGATCTCCACGGCCGCCGAGATCGAGACGCTCGCGCTCTCGGTGGAGGACAACGGCGGCGCGTACTTCGTGCCGGCCTTCTCCGGCCTGTTCGCCCCGCACTGGCGCTCCGACGCCCGCGGTGTCATCGCCGGTCTGACCCGGTACGTCACCAAGGCGCACCTGGCGCGTGCCGTCCTGGAGGCCACCGCCTGGCAGACCCGTGAGATCACCGACGCCATGACGAAGGACTCCGGCGTCGAACTTGCCGCCCTCAAGGTCGACGGCGGCATGACCTCCAACAACCTGCTGATGCAGACGCTCTCGGACTTCCTGGACGCACCCGTGGTGCGCCCCATGGTCGCCGAGACCACCTGCCTCGGCGCCGCCTACGCCGCCGGTCTCGCCGTCGGCTTCTGGACCAGCACCGACGACCTGCGCGCCAACTGGCGCCGGGCCGCCGAGTGGACCCCCCGCATGGACGCGGATTCCCGCGACCGTGAGTACAAGACCTGGCTCAAGGCCGTCGAGCGGACCATGGGCTGGATCGAGGACGAGGAGTAAGAAACCCCATGACCACGCAGTCCACCCTGCAGTCCGTGCCTGCCCTGGGAACGCGCCCGGCCTCCGGCTCCCGCCCGAGCCGCGCCGAGACCCGGGAGCAACTCTCCAAGGCGTCGTACGACCTTCTCGTCATCGGCGGCGGCATCCTGGGCATCTCCACCGCCTGGCACGCCGCGCAGTCCGGCCTCAGGGTGGCTCTGGTCGACGCCGGCGACTTCGCCGGCGCCACCTCCTCCGCCTCCTCCAAGCTTCTCCACGGCGGTCTGCGCTACCTGCAGACCGGCGCGGTGAAGCTGGTGGCGGAGAACCACTTCGAGCGCCGTGCGGTCTCCCGTCAGGTGGCCCCTCACCTGGCGAACCCGCTCACGTTCTACCTCCCCGTGTACAAGGGCGGGCCGCACGGCGCCGCGAAGCTCGGGGCGGGCGTCTTCGCCTACTCCGCGCTCTCCGCGTTCGGTGACGGCGTCGGCCACCTCCTGTCCCCCGCGAAGGCGGCGCAGGACGTGCCGGAGCTGCGTACCGAGAACCTCAAGGCCGTCGCGGTGTACGGCGACGACCAGATGAACGACTCGCGCATGGCGCTGATGACGGTCCGCGCGGCCGTCGACGCGGGCGCGGTCGTGCTCAACCACGCCGAGGTCACCGGCCTGCGCTTCACCAAGGGCCGGGTGACCGGCGCGGAGCTCAGGGACCGGCTGTCCGGCGACGAGTTCGGTGTCGGCGCGCGGCTGGTGCTGAACGCGACCGGCCCGTGGGTCGATCACCTGCGTCGCATGGAGGACCCGAATGCCGCGCCGTCGATCCGACTGTCGAAGGGCGCGCATCTGGTCCTGAAGCGCACCGCGCCGTGGAAGGCCGCGCTGGCCACGCCGATCGACAAGTACCGCATCACCTTCGCCCTTCCCTGGGAGGACATGCTGCTGCTCGGCACGACCGACGAGGAGTACGAGGGCGACCCGGGCGAGGTCGCGGTCAACGACAAGGACATAGCCCAGATCCTGGACGAGGCCGCGTTCTCCATCCGCGACCAGCAGCTCGACCGCGATCTGATCACCTACTCCTTCGCGGGTCTCCGGGTGCTTCCTGGCGGTCCCGGTGACACCGCGAAGGCCAAGCGCGAGACGGTGGTGACCGAGGGCCGGGGCGGGATGCTGTCCATCGCGGGCGGCAAGTGGACGACGTTCCGTCACATCGGCCGTACGGTCATGCAGAAGCTGGAGTCGCTGCCGGGCCGTCCGCTGGGCGAGGACTTCGAGCCGATCTCCTCGCTGCCGAAGAAGCTGCCGCTGCCGGGTGTCGCCAACCCGCGGGCGGTGGCCCACCGGCTGCTGACGGACCGTCCGGCGCCGGGCCCGCGGATGGGGGCGGACACCGCCCGTCATCTGGCCACGCACTACGGTTCGCTGGCCTTCGACATCGCCCGTATCGCGAACGAGAATCCCGAGCTGGCCGCGCGTGTCCACCCGGACGCGCCGGAGATCTGGGCGCAGGTCGTCTGGGCTCGTGACCACGAGTGGGCCGAGACCGCGGACGACGTGCTGCGTCGCCGCACCACGCTGACCATCCGTGGCCTGGCCACGGACGAGGTGCGTGGCGGGGTCCAGGACCTGCTCGACAAGAAGTAGGGCCGGACGAAGAGGGTCCGACGGCTGGACGGTCCTACGCAAGGAAGGAGGCGGCTCCCCGCACGGAGCCGCCTCCTCGCCGTTTGCGGCGGTGTGCGCGGGGTGGGGCGCGATGGGGATCCTGTGATCGTTCCGGGGTGTCCGGGAGTGGTGATCGGGGCAGTGATCCGTTCACTCCCCCGTGCAAGGGGGCTGCGGGCGCCCCTGCCGAACGCCGTAAGGTTGGGACGTCAAGCGAGGGCACGTCGGAAGGAGGCGCTGGGTGATCGAGCTGGAGGGAGTTCCCGAGCTGATCGACCCAGTCATGGTGGCAGCGTTCGAGGGCTGGAACGACGCCGGCGACGCGGCCTCCACCGCGGTCGCGCATCTGGAACGGGAGTGGAAGGGCGAGGTGTTCGCGGCGCTGGACGCCGAGGACTACTACGACTTCCAGGTGAACCGCCCCACGGTGTTCATGGACGCCGGTGTGCGCAAGATCACTTGGCCGACGACAAGGTTGTCGGTCGTGCGGGTCGGCGGTGACAAACCGCGTGACCTGGTGCTGGTGCGCGGTATCGAACCGTCCATGCGGTGGCGCTCGTTCTGCAACGAACTGCTCGGCTTCGCGCACGAACTCGGCGTGGAGCTGGTGGTGATCCTGGGCGCCCTGCTGGGCGACACCCCGCACACCCGTCCCGTCCCGATCAGCGGCACCACGTCCGACCCGGACCTGGCCCGCCGGATGGATCTCGAGGAGACCAAGTACGAGGGCCCGACGGGCATCGTGGGTGTGCTCCAGGAGGCGTGCACGCACGCGGGGGTGCCCGCGGTGTCGCTGTGGGCGGCGGTGCCGCACTACGTGTCGCAGCCGCCGAACCCGAAGGCGACGCTGGCGCTGCTGAACCGTCTGGAGGACCTGATCGACGTGCGTATCCCGCTGGGCGAGCTGCCCGAGGACGCGCGCGCCTGGCAGACGGGGGTGGACCAGCTGGCCGCCGAGGACAGCGAGGTCGCCGAGTACGTGCAGACGCTGGAGGAGGCGCGGGACACCGCGGATCTGCCGGAGGCGTCGGGCGAGGCGATCGCCCGGGAGTTCGAGCGGTATCTGCGGCGCCGGGACGGCGGTGGCTCGCCGGGCGGTCACGCCACGGACGGTGAGGGCTCGCCCTACCGCCGGGACAGCTCCGGTGAGCGGACCCGGCCGCCGAAGCCACCGAAGCCCGGTGCGGACGACGGGGACACGGCGGAGGAGTGACATCCAGCAGGGGGCGGTGCGCTGAGCACCGCCCCCTCGTGCGTGTCAGTCGGGCACGGCGATCACGTCGTACGTCGTCCCGGGCGTCGGCGGGGTCGTGAAGCGGGCGTTGGGCAGATAGAGGCGGCCCCCGTGCGCGGCCACGGTGGACGGCACGTCGAAGCGGGGGTCGGTGATGCGGCGCCGGAAGACGCCGCTGCCGCCGTCGGGGGCGAGGGTGAACACGTCGATGGCGTTCTGCCGGTTCTGCACGACGTAGAGGGTGCGGCCGATGCGCAGCAGGCCGTCGCCGTTGGTGAGGGGGGCCGCGTTCCCGAGGTCCACCAGCCGGGTGACGCCGGTGCGTGGGTCGACGCGGTGCAGGACGCCCACCCCGGCCTGTACGACCAGCAGTGCGGAACCGTCCGGGGTGCTGGTGATGCCGTTGGCGTTGACGACCTCGCCGGGTGTCTGGCGCCAGTCGCCGCCCAGGGGGAGCCGGACGACGTCGTCCGCGTCCGGCAGCGCGCCCGCCGGGCCGAGCGGCAGGACGTACAGGGTGGGCTGGTAGGAGTCGCTGAACCAGGCGGCGCGCCGGGTGAGGTACACGTCGTTGACGAAGCTCGGTGTCCGGTCGGCCAGTGCGTAGGTCGCGATGGTCTCGCCGGTGCGTGTGGCGACGACCCGGGCGCCCTGGCCGCGGCCGCAGACGAAGAGCCGGCCCCTGCCGTCGATCTTCAGGCCGACCGCCGACGTGCCGGGGCCGGGCGCGATGATCCCGCCCCGGCCGGTGCGCAGGTCGGCCCTGTAGATGGAGCCGTCGCCGAGGGAGCCGAGGTAGGCGTGGCGGCCGGCGATGGTGATGCCTTCGGGGCGGAATCCGTCGGGCAGGGGGACGACGGTCGGCCAGGGGGCCGCGTGGGCGGGGGTGCCGACGACGGCGGCTCCCGCCGCGGCGGCGCCGGCGGTGAGGAGTCCGCGGCGGGTGAGGTGACGTTGTGCGAAGGAACCGTGCGTGAGGGCCACGGGTCGTCCTTCCGCGAGAGGGACCGGCAGTTGTCCGGTCCGACGGTCAACTACCCGCCCACTCCATCACAGCGGCCGCCGGGCCGCCGCCCCCGACAGCGTTCCGACAGCATTCGGGGGAAGGGGAGGGGAGCAGGGGAAAAGATGAGGGGCGCTTCCCCCGGACGGGAGGAAGCGCCCCTATTCTCGTTCTCGGTACCGGGGTGCCTACAGGGCCACGCCCAGCAGGGCGTCCACCGCGCGGGAGACGACGCCGGGCGCACCGATGTCGGTGCCGCCGCGCTCCTCCTGGAGGGCGACCCAGCGGTCGACGGCGGCGAGCGCGGCCGGGGCGTCGAGGTCGTTCGCGAGGGCCTCGCGGATCTCCTCGACGAGGGCGTCGGCGGCCGGGCCGTCGGGCCGGGAGACGGCGGCGCGCCAGCGGCCGAGGCGGTCGACGGCGTCCTGGAGGACCTGGTCGGTCCACTCCCAGTCGGCGCGGTAGTGGTGGGCGAGGAGGCTGAGCCGGATGGCGGCCGGGTCGACGCCCTCGCGGCGCAGGGCCGAGACGAAGACGAGGTTGCCCTTGGACTTGGACATCTTCTCGCCGTGCAGGGCGACCATGCCGGCGTGGACGTAGGCCTTGGCCATGGGGAACTCGCCGGTGAGCACCTGGGCGTGGGAGGCGCCCATCTCGTGGTGCGGGAAGGCGAGGTCGGAGCCGCCGCCCTGGACGTCGAAGCCCATGCCGAGGTGGTCGAGGGCGATGGCGACGCACTCGATGTGCCAGCCGGGGCGGCCGCGGCCGAGAGAGGCGCCGTCCCAGCTGGGCTCGCCCTCGCGGGCGGTCATCCACAGCATCGGGTCGAGCGGGTTCTTCTTTCCGGGACGGTCGGGGTCGCCGCCGCGCTCTGCGGACAGCAGCCGCATGGCGGCGGCGTCGAGGTTCGAGACCTGCCCGAAGTGGGGGTCGGCCTCGACGGAGAAGTAGAAGTCGCCGTCGAGCTCGTAGGTGGCGCCCATGTCACGCAGGCGTTCGACCAGCGGGACGATGCCGGGTATGGCCTCGACCGCGCCTATGTAGTGCCGCGGCGGCAGCATCCGCAGGGCGGTCATGTCCTCGCGGAAGAGGGCCGTCTCCTTCTCGGCGAGGGCGACCCAGTCGACGTCGTCGCGCAGGGCCCGCTCCAGGAGCGGGTCGTCGACGTCGGTGACGTTCTGGACGTAGTGAACCTGCCGCTTGGTGTCCAGCCAGACCCGCTGGACGAGGTCGAACGCGTTGTAGGTCGCCGCGTGCCCCATGTGGGTGGCGTCGTACGGCGTGATGCCGCAGACGTAGATGCGGGCGACGGGACCGGGCTCCAGGGTGACGAGCTCACCGGTCGCGGTGTCGTGGATCCTCAGGTCGCGGCCCTGACCAGGCAGGGCGGGGACCTCGGAAGCGGGCCAGGCATGCATGCCTTGAGACTAACCGGACTGGAGTTCCGGATACGAACCGGATGACGCCAGGTTGGCCGAGAAGGCGGTCTTGTCCCGGGCCGCGCCGTGTGCTCACACCGGCGGCCACGGTATGGCCGGCCACTCCCCCGTGGGCTCGGGGTGCCTTCCGGAGGCCAGGAGGGCGTCGACCCGTGCGCGGGTGGCGTCGATCTCGGCGGGGGTGATCAACGGGGTGAGGCGCAGGGTGAGGGGTCCGTCGGGCGTGAGGGCCTTCTCGAGCCCTTTCAGGACGGTGACGGCCTCCTCGGTGAGGGGTTCGCCGGCCCAGCCCCACAGCAGGGTGCGCAGCTTGTTCTCGGCGTGGAAGGAGACGCCGTGGTCGATGCCGTAGAGGTGGCCGTCGCCGGTGGGGAGGAGGTGGCCGCCCTTGCGGTCGGCGTTGTTGATCACGGCGTCGAGGACGGCGAGGCGGCGCAGCCGTTCGTCGTCGGCGTGCACGAGCAGGGCGGTGCGGTCCTCGCCGACGTCGGCGAGGCCGATGGCCTTCCAGCCGGGTCCCGGTTCCTCGCCGTCGACCAGGGCGAGCAGTTCGGGGGCCGTGCCGCCTTCGGGTGCCTCGATCCAGAGCTGGACCATGCCCCGGCCGTAGGGGCCGTCGCGCAGGACGGTGGGCGGGACCAGGTGCCAGCCGGTGGCCTCGGAGACCTCGTAGGCGGCGAGCTCGCGCTGGGCCAGGGTGCCGTCGGGGAAGTCCCACAGGGGGCGTTCCCCGGCGACGGGTTTGTAGACGCAGGCGGCTTCCCCGCCGTCGTGGGTGACGGTGCAGTACAGGGCCGCGTTGGAGGCCTCGCGCAGGCGTCCGCGCACGGTCAGCTCGCCCTCGGCGAGCAGGTCCGCCGGTGTCATGCTCCGCGGCGGTATCCGTTCTGGCGCGGACATACGTGTCCTTCCGGGTCGAGCGGCAGGCTGCACAGCGGGCAGGGCGGCCGGCCGGCGTTGACGACGTCGAGGGCGCGCTTGGCGAAGGCTCGGGCCTGTGTTCCGGTGAGGCGTACCCGGAGCATCGGGGGGCCGTTCTCCTCGTCCTGGAGGAGTCTCTCCTCGGCCTCGGCGAGGTCCTCGTCGGTGTCGGCCTCGAGCTCGACGAGGGCCTGCGCCTCGACGATCATGCGCTGTTCCTCGCCGTCCCAGGCGAGGGCCATGGTGCCGACGCGGAACTCCTCCTCGATGGGGGTGTCCAGCGGCCCGGTGTCGGAGATCTCGGTGGGGGCCATGGCGGGGACGGAGGCGCTGCCCCCGCTGCGGCGTACGACCTCGTCGAGCAGTTCGTCCATGCGTTCGGCGAGCGCGGCGACCTGGGTCTTCTCCAGGGCCACGCTGGTCACCCGGGAGCCGGCGGTGGCCTGGAGGAAGAACGTACGGCGCCCTGGCAGTCCGACCGTGCCGGCCACGAAGCGGTCCGGGGGGTCGTAGAGGAACACCTGACGGGACACGTCCAGCTCCAAGGATCGTGGTGGGCGGGCGGGGTGCTACTGCGACCGCTTCACCCTACTGCGGCCGACGATCACGGTGCGCCCGCGCCGCCCCCGACGGTGGCCTGGTCGCTCGGGGGTTCCTCGCGCGGCGCGAGGGAGGCGAAGTCGCCGGTGTCGCCGAGGCGCACGAGAAACGGCCTGAGCCGGGTGTAACGGATCGCGGTGATGGAACACGGTTCGACAGAGATCCGTTGGAAGAGGTCGAGATGAAGTCCGAGTGCGTCGGCGACGAGCGACTTGATGATGTCGCCGTGCGAGCACATGAGATAGACGGCGTCGGGGCCGTGGTCGCGCTCCACGCGCGCGTTCCACTCGCGTACGGCTTCGGCGGCGCGGTGCTGCATGGCGCGCATCGACTCGCCGCCGGGGAAGGCGGCCGCGGTGGGGTGGGCCTGGACGACCTCCATGAGGGGTTCGTCCTTGAGTTCGGCGAGTTTGCGGCCGGACCAGTCGCCGTAGTGGCATTCGCCGATGCGGTCGTCGGTGTGGGCGGTGCGGCCGCCGCGGGCGGTGAGGAGGGGCTGGATCGTCTCCTGGCAGCGTTGCAGGGGGCTGGTGACGATCTCGTGGAGGGGGAGTTCGGCGAGGCGGGCGGGCAGGGCGGCGGCCTGGGCGAGTCCGCGTTCGTCGAGGGCGACGCCGGGCGTCCAGCCGGCGAGGAGTCCCGCGGTGTTGGCGGTGGAGCGTCCGTGCCGGACCAGGAGCAGCGTGGGCATGCGGCCCAGCGTAGGCGCAGCGGGGGGTGCGGCGGCGGGCGCCGGGGAGGAGAATTCGCTCCGTGATCGTGGACTGCGCGATTTACCGGCACGGGAGGCGGACGAAGGCCCCCGAGGACCTGTCCGACGCGCTGGACGAGGCGCGGGCGGCGGGCGGTTTCATCTGGATCGGGCTGCACGAGCCGACCGAGCGGGAGTTCGACCTGGTCACGGAGGAGTTCGCGCTGCATCCGCTGGCGGTCGAGGACGCCCTGTCGGCGCATCAGCGGCCGAAGCTGGAGGTGTACGACGACTCGCTGTTCCTGGTGCTGAAGCCGGTCGTGTACGAGCCGGACAGCGACACGGTCACCTCCGGCGAGGTCATGGTCTTCCTCGGCGACTGCTTCGTGGTCACCGTGCGGCACGGCGAGGGTTCACCGCTGGCTGCGGTCCGGCACCGGCTGGAGGAGGAGCCGGAGATGCTGGCGAAGGGTCCTACGGCGGTGCTGTACGCGATCACCGACGCGACCGTCGACCACTATCTGGAGGTCGCGGACGAGTTGCAGACGGACCTGGGCGGGCTGGAGGCGGAGGTGTTCTCGCCGGAGCGGGGCGGGACGCGGCACACGGCGTCGCGGATCTACACCTTCAAGCGGCAGGTGCTGGAGTTCCGGCGGGCGACGGGTCCGCTGGCGCTGCCGCTGGTCAAGCTGGCGGGGACGGGTCCGTTCGGGCTGGCGGTGCCGTTCGTCAATCAGAAGGCGCAGCCGTACTTCCGGGACGTGGGGGACCATCTGACGCGGGTGAACGAGTCGGTGGAGAGCCTGGACCGGCTGGTGTCGGACATCCTGTCGGCGCATCTGGCGCAGACGAGCGTGCGGCAGAACGACGACATGCGGAAGATCTCCGCGTGGGCGGCCATGGCTGCGGTCCCGACGATGATCGCGGGGATCTACGGCATGAACTTCGATCACATGCCGGAGCTGCACTGGGTGTGGTCGTATCCGGCGCTGATCGCGCTGATGGCCGCCCTGGAGGTGGGTCTGTACCGGCTGTTCAAGCGGCGGGGCTGGCTGTAGGGGCCGGTCAGGCGAACTCGGGGGCGGTGGTGGCTGGTCCGCCGAGGGCGTCGCGGCGTTCGGGCATCGTCAGGGAGACCATGCGGCGCCAGCCGGCGAACCGTTCCCAGGCGTAGTCGGCGTGGATGCCGGCGGCGAGGACGGCCGACTTGGCCCTCGGCCAGCCGAGGATGCGGCCCATGTGGTCCATGACGGCGAGGCTGACGTCGCGGTAGACGCGGATCTCGGCGAGGGCGCACTCGCGCAGGGTGCGCTGGATGGCGCGGCCGTGGCCGGCGTGGGCGTAGCGCAGGAGTTCCTCGTGGCAGTAGGCGAGGTGGTTGTCCTCGTCGCCGGAGATCATCTTGACGGCGCGGCCGATGTCGGGGTGGTCGGCGAAGTGCTTGCGCAGCAGGTCCATCTGCTCGGCGGCGCGCTGTTCGGTGACGCGGCTGTGGGAGAGGTAGGTGACGATGTCCTGGACGGTGAGCGGTTCGTCGCGCTTGAGCTTGTCGTGGGCGAGACCGATGCCGTTGCGTTCCAGCAGCATCGTGTAGTCGGTCTCCGGGGGTACGGCGACGGGCTGGAGGCCGCGCTTCTTCAGCAGGGCGTTGAAGATCCGGCCGTGCTTGTCCTCGTCGGCGCCGTGCCGGGTGATCTTGGGGGCCAGGCCGCGTTCGCTCGCCGGGACGAGGGCGGCGATGCGGGCGTTCTCCCAGCCGCCCTGCGACTCGCCGCTGGCGGCGATGGAGCAGAACAGCCGGAACGATTCGTCGTTGTCGAGGATCTCCTGGAAAAGACTCTTGGCCGAAAGCATCTGAGGCACCTCTCTGCTCTCCGCGGGTTCCGCGAAGCCCGCGAAGAACGAGTCAAATGCGCCGTCAGGGTGGTCGCAACAGGTGTGTAGGACAACTGCGCCAAAAGGAGGACGCGCCGAGGGCGTAACCCGGGCGTGGTCCGGCGCGTTGTGCTGCGTGACGGCCGTGGCGGGGAAGACCCCCGAGCCCCCACCACGGCCGCTGAAATCTCTCCCTACGCGAGTCCCGCGCGCTCCATGGCCTCGACGCCGGCCCGCAGGGCGGTGAGCCGGTCGTCGAGGGTGAAGCCGGCGGGCGTGACGGTGAGGGTGGTGACCCCGGCGGCGGCGTAGGCCTTCATGCGGTCGGCGATGCGGTCGACGGAGCCGAGCAGCGTGGTGCGGTCGATCAGGTCGTGCGGTACGGCGGCCGCGGCGCCCTGCTTGTCGCCGGACAGGTACTTGTCCTGGATCTCGGCGGCCGCCTGCTCGTATCCCATGCGCTGGGCGAGGTGGTTGTAGAAGTTCTGCTTGCGGCTGCCCATGCCGCCGACGTAGAGGGCGGTGTAGGGGCGGAAGAAGTCGGCGAGCAGCGGGACGTCCTTGTCCTCGCCGACGGCGAGGGGCAGGGTCGGGCAGACGTCGAAGCCTTCGAGGGTCTTGCCGGCCTTCTCGCGTCCGGCGCGCAGGTGGCGGATCGCGGTGTCCTCGATGTGGTCGGCGGAGGGGAAGATCAGCAGGGCGCCGTCGGCGATCTCGCCGGTCTGCTCCAGGTTCTTCGGGCCGATCGCGGCGATGTACAGCGGGATGTGCTCGCGCTCGGGGTGCACGGTCAGCTTGATCGGCTTGCCGGGGCCGCCGGGCAGCGGCAGCGTCCAATGCTCGCCCTCGAAGGAGAGGCGCTCGCGGGTCATGGCCTTGCGGACGATCTCGACGTACTCGCGGGTGCGGGAGAGCGGCTTGTCGAACTTGACGCCGTACCAGCCCTCGGAGACCTGGGGGCCGGAGACGCCGAGGCCGAGGCGGAAGCGACCGCCGGAGAGGGAGTCGAGGGTGGCGGCGGTCATCGCGGTCATCGCGGGCTGCCGGGCGGGGATCTGGAAGATGGCCGAGCCGACGTCGATCCGCTCGGTCTGGGCGGCGACCCAGGTGAGCACGGTGGCGGCGTCGGAGCCGTAGGCCTCGGCGGCCCAGCAGACGGCGTAGCCGAGCTTGTCGGCCTCCTTGGCGACGGCGAGATTGTCGGAGTCCATTCCGGCACCCCAGTAGCCGAGGTTGATCCCGAGCTGCATGCCAGATCCCCTTTTACTGATCAGTAACGTCCCTGTTCCGGAGACAGTAGCCCACCCGCGCAGGCGGGGGCAGGGGCACGCGCGGCGGCATGCCGGGGCCCCGCGGGCGGGTGCCGTGACGATCATCGAAACCCGTTGTCCACAGGCCCCCACGTGGAAGGCTCTGGCCAGTACTCTCGGCGTCCATGGAGCAGAGGCATCTCGGCCGCACCGGCCTGCGTGTGTCCCGTATCGGTCTCGGCACCCTGACCTGGGGCAGGGACACCGACGAGCACGACGCGGCTGACCTCTTGAAGACCTTCTGGGAGGCCGGCGGGACCCTGGTCGACACGGCGGACGTCTACGGCGACGGGGAGGCCGAATATCTGCTCGGGCGCCTGATGGAAGGGCTGGTGCCGCGCCGGGACCTGGTGATCTCCACCAAGGCAGGCAGCGTGCCGGACCCGTACCGCCGGTTCGACGGCTCGCGCGGTCATCTGCTCGCCGCGCTCGACGCCTCGCTGACCCGGCTGGGCACCGACTTCGTCGACGTCTGGCACGTCCACGCCTTCGACTCCTCCACCCCGCTGGAGGAGACCCTCCAGGCGCTCGACCTCGCCGTCAGCAGCGGCCGCGCGCGGTACGCCGGGGTGTCCAACTTCTGCGGGTGGCAGCTGGCCAAGGCCGCGACCTGGCAGCTGGCCGCTCCCGGCACCCGGACCCGGCTCGCCAGTACGCAGATGGAGTACTCCCTCCTTCAGCGCGGCATCGAGCGCGAGGTGCTGCCGGCCGCGCTGGACCTGGGCATCGGGCTGCTGCCCTCCTCGCCGCTCGGGCGCGGGGTGCTGACCGGGAAGTACCGGGGGGACGCGCTGCCGCCGGACTCGCGGGGCGCCTCGGAGCATCTGGCCCCGTTCGTCGAGCCGTATCTCGACGACACCGCGAGCCGGATCGTGGACGCCGTGACGACCGCGGCGGACGGGCTCGCCGTGACGCCTCTGCAGGTGGCCCTCGCCTGGGTGCGCGACCGGCCCGGGGTGGCGGCCCCGATCGTCGGCGCGCGCAACGCGCAGCAGCTCACGGCGGCATTGTCAGTGGAGGCCCTTAGTCTTCCTGACGAGATCTGCCGGGCGCTCGACGATGTGTCGGCGCCCGTGCACCGCTATCCCGATCACGACTGGAGCACGCTGTGAGCACGGAGCCGGAGACCACCACCGGGGACACCGCCGCGCCGGACACACCGTCCGCCGCGGCGGCGGAGACGGACGGGGCGGTGGAGGGCTCCGGGGTGCCGGCCGAAGGCGCGGAGGATTCCGTGAGCGCCGAGGGTGCGGAGGGTGCCGGGGGTGCCGAGGGCGCGGAAGGCCCTGGGGACTCGGAGGGCGCTGAGGAATCGGAGGGGGCCGGCGAGGGGGCCGGGGCGGACGAGGGCGGTGCGGCTGCCGAGGGCGGTGACGGCGCGTCCGGCGAAGGCGCGGCCTCCGATGTGTCCGAGGCGCAGGCCGAGCTGGCCGCACAGCGGGTGGAGCGGGAGCGGATCGAACGGCGCAGGGCCGAGCGGCAGGGTCCCATCGACAGTGGGGCCAAGCTGAGCGGCAGGGCCGCCGATCTGCTCGCCGCCGTGCGTGCGGTCGAGGGCGGTGCCGCGCCGACGGCCACCGTGTTCGCCACGCCCGAACCGCCCCGCCGCCCGGCGGCACCCGAGCCGGTGCGACGGCCGCAGCCGGTCCCGGTCTCCCCCGGCCCCGCGTCGGGCGCCCCGGCGCCGGAGACGGTCGAGGCCGTACGGGCCGTGCTGAGCCGCGGCGGGGCACCCGAGGCCCTCGCCGCCCAGGTCGCGGCCGCGCTCGGGGAGTCCGCCGCGGAGCAGCTGGGCGAGGACCCCTGGCAGTTGCTGCGGGTGGCCGGGGTGCGGCCCGAGCAGGCAGACGGGTTCGCGCGTGCCCTGCTCGGCGCCGAGTGCGGGCCGGACGACGAGCGGCGCGGCCGGGCCGTCACCGGCTGGCTGCTCGAACAGGCCGCCCTGGCCGGGCACACCGCCCTGGAGCTCCCCGCGCTCACCGCAGCCCTGGCCCAGCGAGGTGTCCCCGACCCGGACGGGGCCGTGCAGAACGCCCTGACGGAGGGCGACGCCCTGGCCTTCCAGGACGCCCTCGACGAACCCGGGGCCGGCCCGGCCGCCGACCGCCGGGCAGAGGCCGCCGACGACGACGGCAACGAGGACAGCGACGAGGACGGCGAGGACAGCCGCCCGGTCCGGGTGCTGGTCGGCCTCGAGCGGTACGCGCTCGCGGAGGAGAGCCTCGCCGACGGTCTGTCCCGGCTGATCAACTCCGCTCCCAAGCAGGACGGTTCGGCCGAGGAGTGGGAGCGGGCCGCGGCCTCCGCCCAGGGTTCCGCCGCCGAGCTGATCCGCGCGGCCGGCGGCCACGGACTGGTCCTGCACACCGGCGGCGACGCCTCCCTCGCCGAACCGGCGGCTCTGCTCGGCGCGGTCCGGGGCCTCGGCCTGCGCGCCTGGGCGGCGGCCCACAGCCCGGTCGGGCGCGGTCGTTTCGGCGCGCTGCCCGGCGCCCTCGACACGGCCGGATCCGGTGTCGCCACCCTGGCCGGGCTGCTGTCCGGCGCCGAGGGCCCGGGCCGCGACACGGACGGAGCGCTGGACCTCGACCTCCTCGTCGTGCTCGACGCTCCTCAGCTGGACGTCGAGACCGCGGCCCTGATCGCCGAGTCCCTGCCCGACGGGGCGCGGCTGGTGCTGAGCGGTGACCCCGGTGTGCTGTGGTCCGCGGGCCCCGGGCGGGTCTTCGCCGATCTGCTCGGCGCGCGGGTCTGCCCCCAGGTCGCCTCGCGCCGGCCCGACCCGGGTCCGCTCGGCGAGCTGGTGTCCGGCATCGGCATCGGCGAGCTGAACCAGGTCGAGGCACCCGGCAAGGAGATCGTCATCGTGCCCGTGCGGAACGCCGGCGAGGCCGTGCACCGCACCGTGCAGCTGGTCGCCGACTCCGTGCCCCGGGCGTTCGGCGTGCCCGTCGAGCAGACGGTCGTGATCACCCCGGGCCACGGCGGCGCGGCGGGCACCCGCGCGCTCAACGCGGCCCTCAAGGAGCGGCTCAACCCCGGCCCCGGACGGTTCGGCGGCTTCGACCCCGGTGACCGGATCGCCTACTCCCCCGCCCCCGGCCGCACCCTGCCCGGGCATGTGGTGAACGCCGACGCGGACGGGCTGCATCTGTCCTGCGCGGGCGAGGCCGTCGTCGTCCCCAGGGACCGGGTCGAGGGAGCTGTGCGGCACGGGTGGGCGCTCACCGCGCACCAGGCCGTCGGAGGCCGCTGGCCCGCGGCCGTCGTGGTGCTGCCGGGCGACGCGGTCCAGGCCCTCAGCCGGCCCTGGGTGTACACGGCGTTCGGCCGGGCCGACCGCCATCTGTCCGTGGTCCAGGGCGTGGAGCAGGCCCTGCCGCGCGCGGTCGCGGAACTCCCCGCGAAGCCCCGCACGACCCGTCTGACGGCTCTGCTCACGCCCCGGGCGGCGGACCGGGACTGAGACGCCCGGGAGAGGCGTCCGGGAGGGCCGTCAACGGGACTCCGGAGATTCACCCGGCCTCTTCAGGACGACGACGGCGGCGGTCGCGGGGTGTCCACGCCCCGCGGCCGCCGCCGTCACATCACCACGCCGTCAGGCGTCACCGCCGGTCCGGCCCTGCCTCAGCGGTCCGCTTCCAGTCGCTCCAGCTCGTCCGCGCCGCGGGCATCGAACTCGTAGTCCTCGGCCTCGTCGATCTCGTCCTCCTCGGGGTCCTCCCCGTCCTCGCCGTCCGTGACGTCTTCCTCGTCGTCCAGCTCGTCGTCGAGCTCGCCGTCCTCGCCGAGCTCCCCGCCCTCGCCGTCTTCGTCGTCCTCCTCGTCGAAGACCGCGCTGACGTCGAAGCGGCAGATCACCTGCTCGGGGTCGACGTGGTCGAACGGTGTCTCCAGCCACTCGCCCGGGTCGGCCGGCTCGTCGGAGGCGGTCAGCCACAGCGTGGAGTCGCCCTCCTCCAGGCCGAACTCCTTGTGGCGGCTGGCGATCTCGTCCGGCTCGTACTCGCCGAAGAGGACGGTGAGCGCGCCCGGGACGGTGGCGGCGGCATCCGCGCCGTCGTCGTAGTCCGCGGCCTCGACCCGCTCGGCCTGGGCCAGCAGCCGCTGCGGCTCCACCACGGCGTAGTCGCGGCGGATGAGCACGCTGATCGCGTTCGGCTCCTCGGGGCCCGTGTAGGACTGCGCGGAGTCGGCACCGGGGATCTCGAAGGGCGTGACCTCGTCGTAGCGGTCGTAGAGCAGCTCGTCGTAGGCCTCGGCGGCCGCGGCCAGCTGGTTGAACGCCTCGTAGACGGCCGGGTCTTCGTCCCCCGACCGGCGTTCGACCGCGGCCAGGTGGCGGTCGAGCGCGGTCTTGACCGCCTCGGCGGCGGCGCGTACCTCGGCAGCGGTGGGCTGCGCAGCATCAGACATAGTGCAGACGCTATCCGTACCGGACCCCAGCCCGCACAATAGATGCGATGCCGGAATACGAATTTGTCGACGTGTACGTACCGCGCGGGGTCTCCCGCAAGGACGCGGCACGTCTGCTGACCGACCATGCGGAGTACGGACACTGGGAGTTGGACCGCCTGAGCCTGATGCGTGACGGCAGCCGCAGGGTGCGGTTGCGGCGGCGGATCATCCGCCAGGTGCGCGCCACCTGGTGAGAAAATCGGCGGAAACGGATCGGGCCCCGCAGCTGCGGGGCCCGATCCGTCTGTGAGGTGTGTTACGCCGCTACGCGCTTCCTGCGGTAGAGGACGGCGCCGCCGAGTACGGCCGAGAACCCGATGGCCGCGGCGGCACCCATGGGCAGTTCGGCGCCGGTGGCGGCGAGCTGGCCGCCGTGCGGCTGCGGTACCGAGTGACCCGGGGGCGGTGCGGCCTCCGGGGTGCGGTGACCGGGGGTGGGCGGGTGCTCACCCGGGGTCGTCGGGGGGTGGCCGGGGGACGGCGGGATGTTGCGGTCCTCGGGCGGAGAGGGCGGCGTGCCGTAGCCGTCGTCGGGCGGGGTGCCGTAACCGCCGTCGGAGGCGCACTCGTTGCCCATGGCGGGGTTGGCGATGCCGATGATGTCGACGCTGTTGCCGCAGAGGTTCACGGGGGCGTCGACGGGTGCCTGGACGTTGTTGCCGGAGCCCACGCCGGGCGAGTGGCTGGTGCCGCCGTGCGCGCCCGAGCCGCCGGAGTGGCCGTGGCCGCCCTGGTGACCGCCGCCCGCGTGGCTGCCGCCGTGGGTGCCGCTGCCCTGGCCGCCCTGCGAACCGCTGTGGTTCGCGCACGAGTTGCCCATCGCCGGGTTGAGCGCTCCGACGACGTCGACGGTGTTGCCGCAGACGTTCACCGGGACGTGCACCGGCGCCTGGACGGAGTTGCCGGACAGCACGCCCGGCGAATTGGACGCCGTGCCGCTCGCGCCGGAGCCGGCGTGCGCGGCGGGTGCGCCGGCGGCGGCGATCACACCGGTCGCCGCCGCCATGGTCATGAGGCCCTTGCGGGTGACCTGTCGCATGTACTGATTCCCTGCCTTTCATGCAAAAGCCGCGGAAAAGACCGGACGGCCCCGGAGCGCGGGAAGGGCGCTCCGGGGCCGACGGGGTGGACGCCCCTCAGCGGGTGGACGTCACTGGTTGACGCAGGTGTTGCCGAAGGCGGGGTTCAGCAGCCCGATCACCGAGATCGTGTTGCCGCAGACGTTCACGGGGATGTGGACCGGGACCTGAACGACGTTGCCGGACGCGACACCCGGGGAGTGCGCGGCGACACCCTGGGCTCCCGAGTCGGCGACGGCGAGGCCCGCACCCGCGAGAACCAGCCCACCAGTGGCAGCCGCAGCAGCGACGACCTTCTTGATCATTATTCCTCCTTGTTGGCAAAGCGATACCAAAATGCGGATCGCATCACCAGTAACGAGGGGGCGTGATTAGGGCTACGACCCTATGAGCGCATTCACCCTTCCTGGTCATCTCTGCACATGCGGCCGAATTCTCAAGTGCCGTTTTCCGAGGGGTTGATCAGGACGCGTCGAGGAAGCGGTCGAGCACACGTACGCCGAACTTCAGGCCCTCCACGGGCACCCGCTCGTCCACGCCGTGGAACATTCCGGCGAAGTCCAGCTCCGGCGGCAGCTGGAGCGGCGCGAAGCCGAAGCAGCGGATGCCGAGGTCGTCGAAGGACTTGGCGTCGGTGCCGCCGGACAGCATGTAGGGCACGGCGCGGGCGATGGGGTCCTCGGCGCTCAGGGCGGTCTGCATGGCGTCGACGAGCCGGCCGTCGAAGTCGGTCTCCAGGGCCTTGTCGCCGTGCACGTCCTCGCGCCTGACGCGCGGGCCGAGGATGCGGTCGAGGTCGGCGAGGAACTCCTCCTCGTAGCCGGGCAGGAAGCGGCCGTCGACATGGGCGGTGGCCTGGCCGGGGATGACGTTGACCTTGTAGCCGGCGCCGAGCATGGTGGGGGCGGCCGAGTTGCGCAGGGTGGCGCCGACCATCTTGGCGATGCCGCCGAGCTTGGCGAGGGTCTCGTCCATGTTCTCGGGGTCGAGTTCGGTGCCGAGGGCGTCGGAGAGCTCGTCGAGGAAGGACCGCACGGTCTTGGTGACGCGAACGGGCCACTTGTGCCGGCCGAGCCGGCCGACGGCCTCGCAGAGTTCGGTGATGGCGTTGTCGTCGTTGGTCATCGAGCCGTGTCCGGCGGTGCCGTCCACGGTGAGCCGCATCCAGTGCATGCCCTTCTGGGCGGTCTCGACGAGGTAGAGGCGCAGCTTCTCGTTGACGGTGAAGGAGAAGCCGCCGACCTCGCCGATCGCCTCGGTGACGCCCTCGAACAGGTCGGGGTGCTTGTCGACGAGGTGGCGGGCGCCGTAGGTGCCGCCGGCCTCCTCGTCGGCGAGGAAGGCGAGGACGATGTCGCGCGGGGGCCTGCGGCCGCTGCGCAGCCGGTCGCGGACGACCGCGAGGGTCATCGCGTCCATGTCCTTCATGTCGACGGCGCCGCGGCCCCAGACGCAGCCGTCGGCGATCTCGCCGGAGAAGGGGTGGTGGGTCCAGTCGGCGGCGTTGGCCGGGACGACGTCGGTGTGGCCGTGGATGAGCAGGGCCGGCCGGGAGGGGTCCTCGCCCTCGATACGGGCGACCGTGGAGGCGCGGCCCGGGTGCGACTCGATGATGCGCGGTTCGAGGCCCACCTCCGCGAGTTTCTCCGCGACGTACTCGGCCGCCTTGCGCTCGCCGGGGCCGGAGTGGTCGCCGTAGTTGCTGGTGTCGATCCGGATCAGCTCGCGGCAGAGGTCGACGACCTCGTCCTCGCCTGTGACGCCGCCGGCCTTGCCCGTCTGGCTCACGCTGGATCCTCTCGCTGTCGCTGCTGGTGGTCCCCCTCATCCTCCCTCTCCGCCGCCCTTGCCCCAAGACCGGTGCCGGCCCGACACACTCCGTTCACGCCGTGGGGGCCCTCGCGGGAGACGGCGTCCGGCGGGCGGGAAGGCGGCGGACGGGCCGTGGGTGCGCGCACCCGCACCCGTGATCGGCCACCCCGGAAAGCCTGGTAATGTTTACGACGTCGCCGCGGGGGAAACCCCGCACGACACACACCTTGTCCGGGTGGCGGAATGGCAGACGCGCTAGCTTGAGGTGCTAGTGCCCTTTATCGGGCGTGGGGGTTCAAGTCCCCCCTCGGACACTTCGGCGATGAGGGCCGTGACCTTTGGTCACGGCCCTCACGCGTTGTGTGGGGCATCTCTCGTTGTGTGACGGAGCAGCAGGTCAGGGCCCTGACGATCGCACGCCCTCGTCGCCCGAACGGTCCCGCCCAGTGGTCTTCACCCCTCGTTCAACTTAGCTTCGTACTAAAATTTCCGGCTTGTTACGTTGCTGGAGCCGGACAACCCCAGGCAGACCTGCGGGCCCGCCAGCGCCCCGGAGGTCTCCGGGAACGAGACGCGAGGACCGATGGCAGCCACTCACGAGAGCAGCGCTCTCGATCTGCTCGACGTAGAGATCCGCGAACGCTTCGGTGACACGGCACGCTTCTCCGGAGGCCCGGCGGCCTCTCCCCGCACCCTCGTCGACATCCTCGACGCCTCTGTGCGCTCCTTTCCCGACGAGTTCGCGCTGGACGACGGCCGGACACGGCTGACGTACCGGGCGCTGGCCGCGGAGGTCGAGCGGCTGCGGCGTTCCCTCGGCGCGGCGGGTGTCGGTCTCGGCGACCGGGTGGGCGTGCGGGTGCCGTCCGGGACGAACGATCTGTACGTGGCGATCCTGGCCGTGCTGGCCGCCGGTGCCGCCTATGTCCCGGTGGACGCCGAGGACCCGGACGAGCGGGCCGAGCTGGTGTTCGGGGAGGCGGAGGTCCGGGCCGTGATCGGGGCCGGGCACGAGCTGACCGTGCACGGCCGCTCCGAGGTGCCCGCCGCGCGGCCCACCGTCGCGCACGACGCGTGGATCATCTTCACCTCCGGCTCCACCGGCAAGCCCAAGGGCGTCGCCGTCACGCACGAGAACGCGGCCGCGTTCGTCGACGCCGAGGCCGCCCTGTTCCTGGCCGACGAGCCGATCGGACCCGGCGACCGGGTGATGGCCGGGCTGTCCGTGGCCTTCGACGCCTCCTGCGAGGAGATGTGGCTGGCCTGGCGGTACGGGGCGTGCCTGGTTCCGGTGCCGCGCTCGCGGGTGCGCAGCGGCGCCGACCTCGGGCCCTGGCTCGCCGAGCAGGACATCACCGTCGTCTCCACGGTGCCGACCCTGGCCGCGCTGTGGGAGCCGGAGACGCTGGACGACGTACGGCTGCTGATCTTCGGCGGGGAGGCGTGCCCGCCCGAGCTGGCGCAGCGGCTGGTGACGGAGGGCCGTGAGGTCTGGAACACCTACGGGCCGACCGAGGCGACCGTGGTGGCGTGCGCGTCGCTGATGAGCGGCGTGGGTCCGGTACGGATCGGGCTGCCGCTGAACGGCTACGAGCTGGCGGTCGTCGACGAGGCCGGGCAGCCGGTGGCGATGGGCGACAGCGGTCAGCTGGTGATCGGCGGGGTCGGGCTCGCCCGGTATCTGGACGCCGGGAAGGACGCGGAGAAGTACGCGCCGCTCGCCTCGCTGGGCTGGGAGCGGGCGTACCGCAGCGGTGACCTGGTCAGGGCCGAGCCGCAGGGGCTGGTCTTCCTCGGGCGCGCGGACGAGCAGATCAAGCTGGGCGGCCGGCGGATCGAGCTGGGCGAGGTGGACGCGGCGCTCCAGGCGCTGCCGGGCGTGGCCGGGGCCGCGGCGGCGGTGCGGACCGCGGGCGGCGGCAACCAGCTGCTCGTCGGGTATGTCGTGACGCAGGACGGCTGGGACCACGCGGCGGCCGTGGAGCGGCTGCGGGCGGCGCTGCCGGCCGCGCTGGTGCCGCTGCTGGCGCCGGTGGAGGATCTGCCGACCCGGACGTCGGGCAAGGTGGACCGGGCCGCGCTGCCGTGGCCGCTGGAGGGCCTGGAGACCGGTGGCCGGGCCGCCGAGGAGCTGTACGGCACCGAGGCGTGGCTGGCCGGGCAGTGGACCGAGGTCCTCGGCATCCCGGTGGGCAGTGCCCGGGACGACTTCTTCGCGCTGGGCGGCAGCAGCCTGGGCGCGGCTCAGCTGGTGACGCGGCTGCGTACCCGTTTCCCGGGCGCGGCCGTGCTGGACATCTATCAGCAGCCGGTGCTGCGCAAGCTGGCGCGGCGACTGGAGGAGTCGGCGCAGGACGACCGTGAGGGCCGTGAGGTGGCGCCGGTGGCCCGGCGTGCGCAGGCCGTGCAGCTGCTGGTGCTGCTGCCGCTGTTCACGCTGCTCGGGCTGCGCTGGTGGGTGCCGCTGGCGGTGGCGGGGAACCTGATGCCCGCCTACGGGTTCCTGCCGACGGCGTCGTGGTGGCTGCTGGGGCCTCTGGCTGTCGTGCTGTTCAGCCCGCCCGGGCGGCTGGCGATCGCCGCGGGCGGGGCGCGGCTGCTGCTGCGCGGGGTGCGGCCGGGCCGCTACCGGCGCGGCGGCTCGGTGCATCTGCGGCTGTGGGCGGCGGAGCGGCTGGCCGAGTTCAGCGGGGCGACCTCGCTGACCGGGGCGTGGCTGCTGCGGTACGCGCGGGCGCTGGGCGCGCGGATCGGGCAGGACGTGGATCTGCACTCGCTGCCGCCGGTCACCGGGCTGCTCAAACTGGGCCGGGGCGCGGCGGTGGAGTCGGAGGTGGACCTGTCCGGTCACTGGCTGGACGGGGACCGGCTGGTGATCGGCGCGGTGAAGGTGGGCGCGCACGCCACGGTCGGTACGCGCAGTCTGCTGTTCCCGGGCGCCCGGGTGGGCAAGCGGGCCGAGGTGGCGCCGGGTTCCGCGGTCGACGGGGCGATCCCGACCGGGCAGCGCTGGGCGGGCGCGCCCGCGGTGAAGCTGGGCAAGGCCAAGCGGAACTGGCCGAAGGAGCGTCCGGCGCGTGGCCCGGTCTGGCGGGCCGTGTACGGGGTGTCGGGGCTGGTGCTGGGGCTGCTGCCGGTGCTGTCGGGTGCGGTGGCGCTGGCGGTGGCGAGCCTGTTCGTGACGTCCGGGGAGCCGCTGCGGGGCGCCGCCCTGGCGCTGGTTCCGGCGACGCTGGCGTACGGGGTGACGTACGCGCTGCTGATCCTGGTGGGGGTGCGGCTGCTGAGTCTGGGGCTGCGCGAGGGCGTGCATCCGACGCACAGCAAGGTCGGCTGGCAGGCCTGGACGGTCACGCAGCTGATGGACCGGGCGCGCGAGACGCTGTTCCCGCTGTACGCCGGGCTGGTCACGCCGGTGTGGCTGCGGCTGCTGGGGATGCGGATCGGGCGGGGCGCGGAGGTGTCGACCGTGCTGGCGCTGCCGAGCCTGACCACGGTCGGCGAGGGCGCGTTCCTGGCGGACGACACACTGACCGCGCCGTACGAGCTGGGGCGCGGCTGGATGCGGATCGGGCGGGCGGAGATCGGGCGGCGGGCGTTCCTGGGCAACTCGGGGATGACCGCGCCGGGCCGCAGTGTGCCGGAGGGCGGTCTGGTGGGCGTGCTGTCGGCGACGCCGAAGAAGGCGAAGCGGGGCACGTCGTATCTGGGTCTGCCGCCGGTGAAGCTGCCGCGCAGCGCGGACGCGGGTGACCAGAGCCGGACGTACGAGCCGCCGGCGCGGCTGCGCTGGGCGCGGGGGCTGGTGGAGCTGTGCCGGCTGCTGCCGGTGTTCTGCTCGGCGGGGCTGGCCGTGCTGACGGTGGCCGCGCTGTGCGCGCTGGGGCCGTGGGCGCCGCTGCTGTCGGGTCCGGTGCTGCTGGGCGCGGGTGCGGCGGCGGGGCTGGGGTCGGTGGTGGCCAAGTGGCTGCTGGTGGGCCGGCACCGCGCGGGTGAGCATCCGCTGTGGTGCGGGTTCGTGTGGCGCAACGAGCTGGCGGACACGTTCGTCGAGGTGCTGGCGGTGCCGTGGCTGGCCGGGGCGGTGCCGGGGACGCCGGTGCTGACAGTGTGGCTGCGGGGGCTGGGCGCGCGGATCGGGCGGGGTGTGTGGCTGGAGAGCTACTGGCTGCCCGAGACGGATCTGGTGACCCTGGGCGACGGTGCCACGGTCAATCGGGGCTGTGTGCTCCAGACGCACCTCTTCCACGACCGGATCTTGCGGACGGATACTGTGGTCCTCCGTGCGGGCGCGACGCTGGGTCCTGGCGGGATCGTCCTGCCCGGCTCCACGGTCGGCGCCCGTGCCACGCTGGGCCCGGCGTCGCTGATGATGGCGGCGGAGTCGGTTCCCGACGACACCCGCTGGCTGGGCAATCCGATCGAGTCATGGCGTCGGTAGGTGCGGCCTGCGCCGCGCACGGGGACGATGGACCTCGTACGAGCAAGGCGCAGGGAGCAGACGCGGCAGTGGCAGTTCAGCAGACGGCGGGCCAGGACCCGTACTTCCCGGGCAACGGTGATCCCCGGTACCGGGTGCATCGCTATGAACTCGCGGTGGACTACCGGCCCGGCCCCAACCGTCTGTCCGGCACGGCCCGGATCAACGCCATAGCGGGGCGTGCGCAGCTCGCCGAGTTCCAGCTGAATCTGGCGGACTTCAAGATCGGCCGGGTGCGGGTGGACGGCCGTCAGCCGCACTACACGCATCGTGGCGGGCGGCTGCGGGTGCGGCCGTCGAAGCCGGTGCGGGCCGGGGCGGCGTTCACGGTGGAGGTGCACTGGTCGGGCAACCCGAAGCCGGTGGCCAGCCCGTGGGGCGGCCTCGGCTGGGAGGAGCTGGCGGACGGGGCGCTGGTGGCGAGCCAGCCGGTCGGGGCGCCGTCCTGGTACCCGTGCAACGACCGGCCCGCGGACAAGGCCTCGTACCAGATCTCGATCACCACGCCGTCGGCGTACTCGGTGGTGGCGGGCGGCCGGCTGCTGACGCGTACGGCGAGGGCGTCGACGACGACCTGGGTGTACGAGCAGGCGGCGGCGACGTCGAGCTATCTGGTGGGGCTGTCGATCGGCAAGTACCAGACGGTGATCCTGGGTGATCCGGGGCCCGGCGGGGTGCCGCAGCACGGGCACATCCCGGCGCAGCTGCTGCCGGAGTTCTCCCGGGACTTCGCGCGGCAGCCGCTGATGATGGAGCTGTTCCAGGAGCTGTTCGGGCCCTACCCGTTCGACGAGTACGCGGTCGTGGTGACGGAGGAGGAGCTCGATGTGCCCGTGGAGGCGCAGGGGTTGTCCTTGTTCGGCGCCAACCATGTGGACGGGGCGCGGGGTTCGGAGCGGCTGATCGCGCACGAGCTGGCGCATCAGTGGTTCGGCAACAGCGTGTCGATCGCGGACTGGCGGCACATCTGGCTGAACGAGGGCTTCGCCAAGTACGCGGAGTGGCTGTGGTCGGAGCGCTCCGGCGGCCGCACGGCGCAGCAACTGGCCTCCGTCGCGCACCGGTTGCTGTCGGGGCTGCCGCAGGATCTGAGGCTGGCCGACCCGGGCCGCAAGCTGATGTTCGACGACCGGCTCTACGAGCGCGGCGGGCTGGTGGTGCACGCTCTGCGCTGCGCGCTGGGCGACGACGCGTTCTTCCGGATGCTGCGCGGCTGGGTGTCCCTGCACCGGGGCGGGGCGGTGACGAGCGCGACGCTGCGGGCGCATGTGGCCCGGTACGCGGTGGAGCCGCTGGACGACCTGTTCGACGCGTGGGTGCACGGTACGGCTCTGCCGCCGCTGCCCGCCCCGGGTCCCGGGGTGCCGTCGATGCCGTCGTACCCGCCGAGCGCTGGAGCCTGAGCATGAGCAAGTCCGCCCGTCGCAGGGGCCGTTCCACGTCCGCGCGGACCGTCTCGTGTCCGTGCGGGCTGCCGGAGGCGTACGAGGCCTGCTGCGGCCGCTTCCACTCCGGGCTCGCCGCGGCGCCGAGTGCCGAGGCGCTGATGCGTTCGCGCTACTGCGCGTTCGTGCGGCTGGACGAGGGGTATCTGCTGCGGACCTGGCATCCGCGGACGCGGCCCGCGGCGCTCGGCCTGGATCCGGGGATGCGCTGGACGGGGCTGGAGATCCTGGGGGCGGAGAACGGGTCGGCGTTCCACAGCACGGGGACGGTGACGTTCCGGGCGTCGTTCGAGGGCGGGTCGCTGCACGAGCGCAGCCGGTTCGAGCGGGTCGAGGGGGCGTGGGTGTACGTGGACGGGGAGTTCCTGGACTGAGCGGGCCGGGCGGGCCCCCGGCGCGGGGGCACGCGGTCCTGGATGTGCGTGCCCGGCTGCCGCGTTCAGGGAGCGAGTACGTCCAGTTCCCGCAGGGCGCCGACGGTGATCTCCCGGGTGAGTTCCTCCGCGCGGTCGGCCTCGCGGGCGCGGACGGCCTCGGCGACCTGGACGTGCAGGGTGACGGCCGCGGGGTCGGGGTCCTCGAACATGACGTCGTGCTGGGTCCGGCCGGTGAGGACCTCGGCGACCACGTCGCCGAGGCGGGCGAACATCTCGTTGCCGGAGGCCGTGAGGACGACCCGGTGGAAGGCGATGTCGTGGAGGAGATAGCCCTCCAGCTGGTGGCCGCGTGAGGTGGCGACCATGCCGAGGGCGCACTCGGTGAGCTCCGCGCACTGTTCGGCGGTGGCCTGGAGGGCGGCTAGGCGCGCCGCGACGGGTTCCACGGCGCAGCGCAGCACGGTGAGCGAGCGCAGCTGGCGCGGGCGGTCGGCGCCGGCCAGCCGCCAGCGGATGACCTCGGGGTCGTAGACGTTCCACTCGCACTCGGCCTGCACGGTGACGCCGACGCGGCGGCGGGACTCCACCAGGTGCATCGACTCCAGGACCCGGACCGCCTCGCGCATCACGGAACGGGAGACGTCGAAGCGCTGGGCGAGTTCGTCGGTGCGCAGCACACTGCCCGCCGGATAGACGCCGGCGGTGATCTCGGGGCCGAGGGTGTCCAGTACACGGCCGTGCAGTCCGCGGCCCGGTGTGGTCATGGACACAGGGTACGGGGGTCCCCAGGGGAACAAAAAGTCAGACTTATTTGTCACACCTTCTTGAATTCGTCGTACCTAATGGGTTTCATAGGGCGACGCCGACGCCGGAGGTCGGCATCTCGTGTCGAGGGAGACAGCCATGCGTACCCCCCATGTAGTCGTGGTCATGGGCGTAGCCGGAACGGGCAAGACCACCATCGGTCCCCTGCTCGCCGCCCGGCTCGGTGTCCCCTACGCCGAGGGCGACGACTTCCACCCGCAGGCCAACATCGACAAGATGTCGGCCGGTGTCCCGCTGGACGACACGGACCGCCGGCCGTGGCTGGACGCCATCGGTGCCTGGGCCCACGACCGGGCCGGGCTCGGCGGCGTGGTCAGCAGTTCCGCGCTCAAGCGGTCCTACCGTGACCGGCTCCGGGCGGCCGCGCCCGGGGTCGTGTTCGTGCACCTCACGGGCGACCGGGCGCTGATCGAGGACCGTATGGCGCACCGCCGCGGCCACTTCATGCCGACCGCGCTGCTGGACTCCCAGTTCGCCACGCTCCAGCCGCTCCAGGCCGACGAGGCGGGAGTGGCCGTGGACGTGACCGGCGGCCCGGAGGAGATCGCCGAGCGGGCCGCCCGGGCCCTGGACGGTCTGCCCAGTCCCCTGCCGTAGCCCCGTCCGGTGCCGTGGTCCCCGCGGCGCCCGCACCTCCCGGTGACCTCGGCGTCACCGTTTTTCGGACCTTCTCCACATACCCCTTCCCTGTCCCCGTATCTGCAAGGGAACCCCGTGACCAGACTCAGCGTCGAGATGCTGGCAGCGGACACCGTCGAGCCGATCACCTCGGCCGGACATGTCCAGCTGGGCATCGCCGTGCTGGCGGGCATCGCCGTCATCGTCCTGCTCATCACCAAGTACAAGCTCCACGCCTTCCTGGCCCTGACCGTCGGCTCGCTCGCGCTGGGCGCGTTCGCCGGGGCACCGCTGGACAAGGTGATCGTCAGTTTCACCACCGGCCTCGGCACCACCGTCGCCGGTGTGGGGGTGCTGATCGCCCTGGGCGCGATCCTCGGCAAGCTGCTGGCCGACTCCGGCGGCGCGGACCAGATCGTCGACACGATCCTCGCCAGGGCGGGCGGCCGGTCGATGCCGTGGGCGATGGTGCTCATCGCCTCGGTGATCGGACTGCCGCTGTTCTTCGAGGTCGGCGTCGTGCTGCTGATCCCGGTCGTGCTGATGGTCGCCAAGCGCGGCAACTACTCCCTGATGCGCATCGGCATCCCTGCGCTGGCCGGTCTGTCGGTCATGCACGGCCTGGTCCCGCCGCACCCCGGTCCGCTGATCGCGATCGACGCGGTGGGCGCCAACCTCGGTGTGACCCTCGCGCTCGGTGTGCTGGTGGCGATCCCGACCGTGATCATCGCCGGTCCGGTGTTCTCCCGGTTCGCCGCGCGCTGGGTCGACGTCCCGGCGCCCGACCGGATGATCCCGCAGCGCGCCTCCGAGGAGCTGGAGCGCCGCCCCGGCTTCGGTGTCACGCTGGCGACGATCCTGCTGCCCGTCGTGCTGATGCTGTCCAAGGCGCTGGTCGACATCGTGGTGGACGACCCCGAGCACGGTGTGCAGCGCGTCTTCGACGTGGTCGGCTCCCCGCTGATCGCGCTGCTCGCCTCGGTGCTGCTCGGCTTCTTCACGCTGGGCCGGGCGGCCGGCTTCAGCAAGGAGCGGCTGTCGCAGACGGTCGAGAAGGGCCTCGTCCCGATCGCGGGCATCCTGCTGATCGTCGGCGCGGGCGGTGGTTTCAAGCAGACCCTGATCGACTCCGGTGTCGGCCAGATGATCCTGGAGATCTCCGAGGACTGGTCCGTCCCGGCCCTGCTGCTGGCCTGGCTCATCGCCGTCGCCATCCGTCTCGCGACGGGCTCGGCGACCGTGGCGACCGTCTCCGCGGCCGGTCTCGTCGCCCCGCTCGCGGCCGACATGTCCACCGCCCACACCGCTCTGCTGGTCCTCGCGATCGGCGCGGGCTCGCTGTTCTTCAGCCATGTCAACGACGCCGGCTTCTGGCTGGTGAAGGAGTACTTCGGCCTGAACGTCGGGCAGACGATCAAGACGTGGTCGGTGATGGAGACGATCATCTCGGTCGTGGCCGGAGCGATGGTGCTGCTGTTGTCGCTGATCATCTAGCGGCGCCCGGGACGAACCGAGAGGAAGCCGTCGTACTCCAGGTGTGGAGTACGACGGCTTCGGCGTGTCCGGGCGGACCGGGTCCGCGGGCGGGGGCGGGGGGCGGCTTCGGGCCCTCCGGGTGCTCCGGGCCAGGCGAGGGCGGCTTCGGGCCCTCCGGATCAGGGGCGCCACAGCGGGTGTTCGCGCTCGGCCCACTCGCGGCTGACGCGCCCGGTGCGCAGACCGCGGCGGGCCTCCGGGTCGGCCAGGGCCATGCCGATGTGACCGGCGAGAACGACGCCGACGGTGAGCGCGAGCCAGTCGTGGACGAAGGTCGCGCTGGTCCGCCAGCGCAGCGGGGTGAGGTGGGTGAACCACATCAGCAGGCCGGTCCCCAGCATCACCAGGGTGGCGCCCGCGATCCAGGCGGCGTAGATCTTCTGCCCCGCGTTGAACTTCGCCGAGGGGCGGGCCGAGGGACGCCTGTCGCGGCGCAGCACCGCGCGCAGCCAGAGCCGGTCGTGCGGGCCGAAGCGGTTCATGCGGCCGAGATCGGCCCGCAGGGCGCGGGAGGCGAGCCCGGCGAGCAGCGGGACCGGCAGGGCGAGGCCCGAGAACTCGTGCAGCCGGACCACCAGGGCGCGGCGGCCCACCAGCTGGGCGAGCTCGGGGATGTAGAGGCAGGCGGCCGTGGCCACACAGACGCCCATCAGGACGGCCGTGGTGCGGTGGACCCAGCGTTCGGCCGGGGTGAAGCGCGGCAGCCGGGCCGGCGCGTCAGGTCGTGGGGGCATCGTCACGTCCGTTCGAACGGCCGACCCAGGCGTCCACGTCGTAGCCGCGTTCCTCCCAGTAGCCGGGGCGTACCCGGTCGGTGACGGTGATGCCGGAGAGCCACTTGGCGGACTTGTAGAAGTACATCGGCGCCACGTAGAGGCGGGCCGGGCCGCCGTGGGCGTGGCCGAGGTCCTCGTCCTGCATGCGCAGGGCGACGAGCACGTCGGCGCGGCGGGCCTGGGAGAGGGTGAGGCTCTCCGAGTAGGTGCCGTCGAAACAGGTGAAGCGGATCGCGCGGGCCGTCGGGCGCACCCCGGCCGCGTCCAGCAGCGCGGACAGCCGTACGCCTTCGAAGGGCGTGTGCGGGACCCGCCAGCCGGTGACGCACTGGACGTCGCGGACGAGCCTGGTCTGCGGCATGGCCCGGAGGTCGGACAGGGTGTAGGTGGCGGGGCGGTCGACCAGGCCGTCGACGGTGAGGCGGTAGTCGGTGGCGTCCTTGCGGGGGACGGAGGAGGCGACCGAGTAGTAGCGGAAGCCGCCGCCGTTGGGGAGGAGTCCGGTCAGTCCGGTGGGGTCCCGGTCGGCCGCGCTGCCGAGGAAGGACTCCAGCGCGCGTTGCAGCGGGGGCGCGGCGACGACGCCGAGGACGCCCAGGCCGAGGGTGCCGAGGAAGACCCTGCGGCCGACGGGCTTGCCGGGCGGGTCCTCCGGGGCGGGGCCGGGGGCGGCTTCAGCGCCCGGGACGGCTTCGGGGCCGGGGAGGGCTTCGGGCGCGGGGGGCCGGCGGGACTCCGTTCCGGGCCGGTCGTCCGGCGCGGGCTCGGGTCGTTCCTCCGGCTCGGGTCGTTCGGGGTTCACCTTCTCATTCGAGCACCCGCGACCCCCTGGGGCCAGGGTGCGCGGGTGCTCGTCAGAGTTCTGAAAGGTGTCCGGTGTCAGTTCGCCGACTCCGCCGCCTTGTCCAGCTGGAACGCCTCGTTGCCGAGTCCGATGCGGGCGTGGGCCTCGGGGTCGCGGGAGCGCAGGTACAGGCCGTGCGCCAGGCCCACGACGACGGCGAGGACGACGATGCCGGGCAGGATCCAGCTCACCGAGGAGCCGGGGCCCGCGCCGATCAGGACGTCGATGTCCTTGACCGTGTAACCGGCGATCACCAGCAGGGCGACACCGGCCACCGCGGAGGCGGCCAGCCGCCAGCCCTGGGCGCCCGCGGCACCGCGGCGGACGAAGAACGCGACCACGGAGAAGGACGCCGTGGCCATCAGCAGGATCACGCCGAGCGCGCCGGTGTTGCCGGCCCAGGTGAAGAGGTGGAGGACGGGCGCGGTGGGGTCGCCGACCGGACCGTCGTCGGCGACGGCGAAGCCCGCGACGACGAGCAGCGAGACGACCGTCTGGAGCAGGGAGCCGGTGCCGGGCGCGCCGTGGCTGCCGGTGGTACGGCCGAAGGCGGCCGGGAGGAGGCCCTCGCGGCCCATGGCGAAGGCGTAGCGGGCGACGACGTTGTGGAAGCTGAGCATGGCGGCGAACATCCCGGTCACGAACAGCACGTGCATGACGTCGGTGAAGGTGCCGCCGAGCCGGGACTCGCTGAGGAAGAACATCAGGCCGGCGCTCTGCTCCTGCGAGGCCGGCACGATCCGGTCGGGCCCGGTGGCGACGGTCAGCGCCCAGGAGCTGAGCGCGAAGAACACCGCGACGAAGCCGACGGCGAGGAACATCACGCGCGGCACGAGCACGTGCGGGCGGCTGGTCTCCTCGGCGTACACGGGGGCCTGCTCGAACCCGAGGAAGGCGGCGATGCAGAAGCACAGCGCGGTGCCCAGCCCGGCGCCGGTGAGGGTGTCCGGGTCGAAGGCGTGCAGCGACAGGCCCTGCGGGCCGGGGTCGGCGACCACGGCGATGTCGAAGATGACGACGAGGGCCACCTCGATCAGCAGCAGCACACCCAGCAGCCGCGCGTTGACGTCGATCTTCAGCCAGCCGAGCGCGCCGACCGCGGCGGCGGCCAGCAGTGCCGGTATCCACCAGGCGACCTCGGCGTCGGCGTAGGTGGCGAGCAGGCCGGAGACCTCGAAGCCGAAGATGCCGAAGATGCCGACCTGGAGGGTGCTGTAGGCGACGAGGGCGAGGAAGGAGGCGGCCGCTCCGGTGGTGGGGCCGAGGCCGCGGGAGATGTAGGCGTAGAAGGCGCCGGCGTTGTGGACGTGCCGGCTCATCTCGGCGTATCCGACGCTGAACAGCACCAGGGTGACGCCGAGGACGACGAAGAGCAGCGGCTGTCCGACGACGCCCATCACCGCGAATGCCGTGGGCATGACACCCGCGACCACCATGAGCGGGGCGGTGGCCGCGAGGACGGACAGCAGCAGGCCGCCCGTGCCGAGGCGGTCGGCGCGCAGGGCGCGCTCCTGGCCCTTGAACGTGCTGATGCCCTCGGCGCTGCCGGGGGCGTTGGTTCTCGAACTGCCCGTTGTCATCGGGGGTGTGTCCTTTCGGGGACCGGTGGGACCGTTCGGGGGGACCGGTGCATGGGGGTTCCGGGGCGTGCGGGGTGATTCAGCCCGTGCCGAGCGCGAGGGCGCGCGCGGCGCGGAAGGCGGCGTGCGGGTCGCGGTCCGGGTAGGACCAGGGCTGCGGGGTCATGTACTCCCCGATGCGGTGGAACAGGGCGGCAGCCTCGGCGCCGCGGCCCTCGCAGGACTTGGCGTGGGCGAGGAAGTTGAGGTCGACCAGGCGGCGCGGGTGGTCCTCGTGCTCCCACTCCAGCCACCAGTCGAAGGCGGCCTTCATCACCTGCCGGGCCCGGCGGCCGACCCAGTGGCCGGAGGCGGCCGGGTCGGCGCTCTCGTGGCCGGCGGCGGCGAGCACGCGGTAGCGCTCGGCGTGCGCGACGACCGGGAGGATGGCGAGCGGCGAGTCGGCGGGGGCCTGCTCGGCGGCCCAGTTGGCGAAGTCGTAGACCTCGTGCAGCGGGTCGGGTCCGGCCCCGGCACGGGCCTCGGCGAGCCGGGCGACCATCAGGTGGTGGGCGTGATGGTGCTCGGCGTGCCGGTGGCGGACCTCGTCGAAGGCCCGGGCCGCGTCCTGGTCGCCGCCGCGTTCGCGCTCCAGCATGAGCAGCCCGAGCCACGGGGTGGGGTCGCCGGGCAGCAGCCCCGCCGCGGTCCGGCAGGCCTCGCGGGCGCTGTCCGGCTTCTCCTTGCCGGCCAGGGCGCGCTGCACCAGCGACACGGCGAGCAGCACACGGGCGTCGGCGGACTCGGGCTCGGCGAGCCGCCACTCGCGGGCCCAGGCGGCGCTGTACTTGTCGGCGGCGAGGACGGCGACGCGATGGCCGCGGCGGTCCCAGTCGTCACCCGTGTGGGCGAGCAGGCTGCGGGCGACCTGCCAGCGGCCCTGGGAGAGGGCGGCGCGCGCGGCCGCGAGGTCGGTGTCGTCGAGCGCCGCGTCGAAGGTCTGGGGCGAGCGCTTGCGGGCGCGGCCCAGGGGAGGCGGGGGTGGTGACACCGAGGGACATCCTCAGACGGTGATGACGATGATGCGCAGAGCCGGGTGGGGCAGAGCCAGGTATGCCGGAGACCGCTGACGGCGCGGTGGTCAGCCCCGTCATCAGCCGATCACGCACAGCCAACCCGGAGCCACGGTCATCGTCAAGTGGCGACTCCATGTGACACGGTTCAACTGGCGTGACCAGTGGGGCAGTTGTGACGCTTGGGACCGCATGGAGGGTGCGATTCCGGCGCATTTCGCAGGGTGCTGGTGTGACGTACGTCATAGCGCGGTCCGCTTCCTCCCCTGACCATGGGTCGTACGGACGCGCCGCCACCGGAGCCCCCGGGTGCGTCGCTTCCGTGCGCAGGGCGCCCGCCGCGACCGTGCGCGAGGCGCCCGTCCCGGGCACTGACCCGGGCCGCTCCCCGGCGCCGCCGGAGCCGGTCCCGGCTTCCGGGCCCCTATCCGTCCGCGCCCTCCCCCGGTCCGGCCGGAAGATCCCGAGGTACTCCCAGCGTGTCGCTTCTGGTTCTGCTTCTCGCCGTCGGTGCCGCCTGCTGCCTGGGATTCGGGTTCGTCCTCCAGCAGAACGCCGCCCAGCACGCCCCGCGCGGCGACTTCCTCTCCCCCCGGCTGCTGCTCGACCTGATGCGGGTGCCGCGCTGGCTCGGCGGCATCGCCCTGATGGTCGTGGGCATGGCGCTCGGCGCGGCGGCGCTCGGCCAGGGCGAGATCTCCTTCGTCGAACCGCTGCTGGCCACCAACCTCCTATTCGCCCTCGCCCTGTCCCGCCGCCAGACCAAGCAGCCTCTCGGCCGCCAGGGCTGGGCGGGGCTGGCCCTCCTCGCGGGCGGGGTGAGCGCGTTCATCGTGGCGGGCGAGCCGACCGGCGGCAGCGCCGTCGCCGACCCGCTGCGCCCCTGGCTGATCATCGGTCCCATGGTGGGCCTGGCCCTGCTGCTCACGGCGTACGCCAAGCGCTCCCGCGCCGGCTCCGCCCCCACGCTGCTGGCCCTGGCCGCCGGACTGCTCTACGGCGTCCAGGACGCGCTCACCCGCGTCAGCGGCGAACGCTTCTCCGCCGGCGGCTTCGCCGAGCTGCTCACCGGCTGGCAGCCCTACGCCGTGCTGCTGCTGGGCTTCACCGGACTGCTGCTCGTCCAGAGCGCCTTCGAGACGGCTTCGCTGCGGGCCTCCCTGCCCGCGCTGACCGCGGCCCAGCCGCTGGCCGGCATCATCTGCGGCGTGGGCTTCCTCGGCGACCGGCTGCGCGCCGACGCGGGCGCGCTGGCCTGGGAGGCGGCCGGTCTCACCGCCGTGGTCGCGGGGATCGTGCTGCTCGGCATGCACCCCGCGATGCCCCGGGGCATGGCGGCGGCCGCGGTGCCGGGACGGGTGGCCCTCCAGACGCGGTAGGCACCTCGCGTCACCGGCGCCGACTGCTGGTTGGATGGCTCCCATGAGCGCTGACGAGATCCTCGACGTCGTCGACGAACACGACCGGGTCATCGGCCGGCTCCCGCGCGGGGAGGTCTACGCGCAGGGGCTGCGCCACCGGTGCGTGTTCATCCAGGCACGGGACGCCGAGGGCCGGATCTTCGTCCACCGCCGCACCGCGACCAAGCTGGTCTTCCCCTCCCTGTACGACATGTTCGTCGGCGGTGTCGTCGGCACCGGCGAGCCCTACGACGAGGCCGCCCTGCGCGAGGCCGAGGAGGAGCTCGGCGTGAGCGGCCTGCCGCGGCCCGCGTTCCTGTTCAAGTTCCTCTACGACAACGGGGCCGGGCAGAGCTGGTGGTCGGCCGTGTACGAGGTCCGGTGCGAGCTGCCGGTGCGGCCGCAGACCGAGGAGGTCGCCTGGCACGAGTTCCTCACCGAGGAGGAGCTGCGGGCACGGCTCGGCGAGTGGGAGTGGGTGCCGGACGGGCTCACGGCGTACGAGCGGCTGGCGGAGTTCCGGGCGACGGGGCGGGCCGCGGGCTAGGGCGCCCCTCGCGGGCGGTCGGGACCCCCGAGGCACGCCCCCTGTGCCGGGCGCGCGCGGCCGGGCACCACGGGCGACACCGACCGGCCCTGTACCGGATAGGGTCCGTCGCGTGATCGAACTCGTGCGAAACGTCCGGATGTGGTTCGCGCCCGAGCGGATCCGCGCGGAGGGCGACACCCCCGACTACCGGTTCTCGCTGGCCAACGAGCGCACCTTTCTGGCCTGGCTTCGCACGGCGCTCGCGCTGATCGGCGGCGGGTTCGCGGTGGACCAGTTCCTGCCCGACCTGCGGTGGGGGTGGCGGGTCGGCCTCGCGCTCGCGCTGCTGGCGGCGGGCGTGCTGTGCTCGCTGCGCGCGGTGAACCACTGGGTGCGCTGCGAGCGGGCCATGCGGCAGGGCGAGGACCTGCCCTCGTCGCGCTTCCCGGCACTGCTGAGCCTGGTCGTCGCGTTCGTGGCCCTGGTCATGGTCGTCGTGGTGCTGCTCGGGTGGGAAGGATGAGCGGGGCCGCCCCGGAGCGCGACCCCGGGCTCCAGCCCGAGCGGACCCGGCTCGCGTGGCGGCGTACGACGCTGTCCTCCACGGTGGCGGCCGTGCTCGCGGTGCGCACGACCCTGCACGGCGGTGTCACGGTGGTCTCCGCCCTCGCGTGCGCGCTGTGCTGTCTGCTCTGGCTGGGCTTCCTGCTGGTCGCCCACGACCGGATCCGGGCCCTGTCGGCGCCCGGCCGGCCGCGTGCCCTCACCGCCCGCCAGGCCACCGCGGCGACACTGTGCACGGTGGCCCTGGCGGCCTGCGCCACGGCCCTGGTCTTCTAGGGCGGGTTTCGGAAGTCTCGCCCGCCCCGAGACGGGGCGGCGGCCCGCACCTTCACGAGCACCGAGTCGGTCCGGCCCTGGGGTCGCGGACGGCGGTGTACTCCAGGACCTCGGGTCCGCCGAAGCGGCTGTGGCCGATGACCTTCACGGCTCCGACACTCCGGGCCACGCGGGAGGCACGCAGACAGCCTGTCCGATATGTTCCATTTCGCGCATCCGACATTCGAAGGCTGGCGAGATGACCACCCTGCATCAGGAACACAGCACCCACAGCCACACCCACGGCCCCGACTGCGGGCACACCGAGGTGCCGCACGGCGACCACGTCGACTACGCCCACGACGGGCATCTGCACCGGGAGCACGGCGGCCACTGGGACGAGTGCGAGCCCGCCGGGCACAGGGCCCACAACGGGCACGACCACCAGCACGGCGAGAACTGCGGGCACACCGCGGTCACGCACGGCGACCACCTCGACTATCTGCACGACGGCCATCGCCACGCGGCCCACGACGGCCACTGGGACGACCACTGACCGGCCCCGGCCGGCCCGGACACACCGTCGACGGCTCCTCGCGCGGGCGCGCGGGGAGCCGTCGGCCCGTCGTGGCACCGATCACGTTGGCTCTCCGCTCTGGACGGCATACCGACCAGTCGGCATCATGAATCGCAACCCGTTGACAGGCATGTAGGAGCGACGATGACCGACCATCCGCCCGGGCTCGACCTCGACCGGCTGCGCGGCCTGCTCGACCGCGAGCGGCCCGGCCTCGTGCAGGGCGCCCTCACCGGCCGGCTGATCGAGGGTGGACGGTCGAACCTGACGTACAAGGTGGCGGACGGCACCTCGCAGTGGGTCGTCCGGCGGCCCCCGCTCGGCCATGTCCTGGCCACCGCGCACGACATGAAGCGCGAGTTCCGGGTGATCAGCGCGCTGCACCCGACCGATGTGCCGGTGCCGGCCCCCGTGCTGCTGTGCGAGGACGAGGACGTGCTCGGGGCGCCGTTCTACGTCATGGACTTCGTGGCCGGGACCCCGTACCGCACCGCCGACCAGCTGGCGCCGCTCGGCCCGGAGCGCACCCGTGACGCGGTGCTGTCGCTGGTGGACACCCTCGTCGAGCTGCACGCCGTGGACCCGGCCGAGGTGGGCCTGGCCGACTTCGGGCGGCCCGAGGGCTTCCTGGACCGGCAGCTGCGCCGCTGGGGCAAGCAGCTGGACGCCTCCCGCAACCGCGACCTGCCCGGCATCGACGAGCTGCACGCCGCCCTCGGCCGCTCGCTGCCCTCCTCCCCCGCGCCGACCGTCGTGCACGGCGACTACCGGCTGGACAACGTCCTGATCGGCGCCGGCGACAGGATCGAGGCGATCCTCGACTGGGAGATGTCGACGCTCGGCGACCCGCTCACCGACCTCGGTCTGCTGGTGATGTACAGCGCGCCGCTGGAGGTGCCGGACTCGCCGGTCAGCACCACCGCCACGGCCCCCGGGCACCCCTCCCCCGCCGAGCTGATCGAGCGGTACGCCGCCCGCTCCGGCCGGGACGTCTCCTCGGTCGCCTGGTACACCGCCTTCGCCTGGTTCAAGCTCGCCGTGATCCTCGAGGGCATCCACTACCGCTACACGCTCGGCCAGACGGTCGGGCGTGGCTTCGACCGCATCGGCGAGCTGGTGCCGGTCTTCATCCAGCACGGTCTGACCACTCTCCAGGAAGGCTGACGGGACATGGACTTCGCGTTCGACGCGCGCACCGAGGAGCTGCGCGCCAGGTTGCTGGCTTTCATGGACGAGCACGTCCACCCGGCCGAGGCGGTGGCCGAGGAGCAGCGCGCCGCGCTCGCCTCGCCGTGGGACAACCCGCCGGTCGTGGAGGAGCTGAAGGCCGAGGCGCGCCGCCAGGGGCTGTGGAACCTGTTCCTGCCGGACGCCGAGCACGGCGCGGGGCTGACGAACCTCCAGTACGCGCCGCTCGCCGAGATCACCGGCCGCTCCCCGCACCTGGCGCCGACCGCGCTGAACTGCGCGGCGCCGGACACCGGCAACATGGAGGTGCTGGCCCAGTTCGGCAGCGAGGAGCAGAAGAAGCAGTGGCTGGAGCCGCTGCTGGCCGGTGAGATCCGCTCGGCGTTCGCGATGACCGAGCCGGAGGTGGCCTCCTCGGACGCCACCAACATCACCACGCACATAGAGCGGGACGGCGACGAGTATGTCGTCACGGGCCGCAAGTGGTACATCTCCGGGGCGATGAACCCGGACTGCCAGATCTTCATCGTGATGGGCAAGACCGACCCGGACGGGCCGGACATCCGCCGCCAGCAGTCGATGGTGCTCGTGCCGCGCGACACGCCAGGTGTCACGATCACCCGGGCCATGAAGGTGTTCGGCTACGAGGACCACTACCACGGCGGTCACGCCGAGGTGGTCTTCGACCACGCGCGCGTGCCGGTGTCCAACCTGATCGGCGAGGAGGGCGGCGGTTTCGCCATCGCCCAGGCCCGGCTCGGCCCGGGCCGCATCCACCACTGCATGCGGCTGATCGGCATGGCGGAGCGGGCGATCGAGCTGATGTGCCGACGGGCCGTGTCGCGTACGGCGTTCGGCAAGGCGCTGGCGCAGCAGGGCGTGGTGCACAACTGGATCGCCGACGCGCGGGTGGCGGTCGAGCAGCTGCGGCTGCTGGTGCTGAAGACGGCCTGGCTGATGGACACCGTGGGCAACAAGGGCGCGCACACGGAGATCCAGTCCATCAAGATCGCCACGCCGCGCGCGGTGGTGGACATCGTCGACCGGGCGATCCAGCTGCACGGCGCGGGCGGGGTGAGCCAGGACTTCCCGCTGGCGGAGCTGTACGCGGCGGCCCGCACGCTGATGCTCGCCGACGGGCCGGACGAGGTGCACCAGCGGTCGCTGGCGCGGCGGGAGCTGAAGAAGTACCTGTAGGCGTACCGGGACTCCCCCGTCCGGGGGCGGGCGGGGGCAGCGGAAGGGGCGACCGCGGGTGGCGGTCGCCCCTTCCTCGTGCGCCTCGCGGGGTGGACAGCCGCCCGTACGCCTCGTGGTGGCCTGTTACGGCCGCAGTGCCCTCAGCAGCAGGTCGGCCAGGTGGTCGGCGACCTGCTGGGGGCTCATCGGGCCGTCGGGGCGGTACCAGGTCGACAGGTGGTGGATCGAGCCGAAGTGGTAGTCGACCACCAGGTCGGCCGGGTTGGCCGTGGTGAAGACGCCCGCCTCCTGGCCCTCCTCGATCAGGGCGCGGAAGCGTTCGTGGTAGCGCCGCCGCTCGGCGCGGACCTGCTTGTTCTTCTCCGGGCTGAGCTGGTGCATGGACCGGAAGAAGATCATCGCGTCGTCGAGGTTCTCGATGGTGGTGACCACCACGTCGGCGGCCGCGTCGCGCACCCGCTTCTCGATCGGCTCGTCGGCGTTCGCGAAGGCGTCCAGGCGCTCCTGCTGGACGCGCAGCAGGCGCGCGTACACCTCGTGCAGGAGGTCGTCCTTGGAGCCGAAGTAGTGGTAGAGCGCGCCCTTGGTGACGCCGGCCGCCTCCACGATCTCCTGCACGGAGGTGCGGTCGTACCCCTGGTCGGCGAAGAGGCGGGTGGCGGCGGCCAGGAGCCGCTGCGGGACGGGCGTACCGTCCCCGTCCGTCGTCCTGGCCACTGCCGCCACCTGCCTTTCCGTTCATGCCCCGGGGCGGTGACCGCCGCGGGAAGTGCTTCCTGACGGGAGATCTTCCCACGGACGCGTCAGGCGCCGGACTCCCATGCCCGCTGGACCCGGTTCATGCCGCCCAGCCAGCGGTCGGGATCGGTGGCGCGGGCCTCGTAGAAAGCGGCCACCTCGGGGTGCGGCAGGATGAGGAAGCGGTCGTCCGCGATGCCCTTGAAGAGGGCCTCGGCGACGTCGTCCGGCTCGATGGCGGTGGGCACGAGCACCAGGTCGCCCGCGCTGCCGCTGGCGTCGAGCATGTCGGTGCGCACGCCCTGCGGGCAGATGGCGTGGACCTTCAGGCCGCGGTGGCGGTAGGTGAGCGAGAGCCACTCGGCGAAGGCGTAGGCGCCGTGCTTGGTGACGCTGTAGGGGGCGGCGCCGATCATGGTGAGCAGTCCGGCGGCGGAGACGGTGGAGACGAAACGGCCCTCGCCGCGCTCCAGCCACTGCGGGAGCAGGGCGCGGGCCGCGCGGACATGGGCCATGACGTTGACGTCCCAGGCGAGGTCCCACACCGCGTCCTCGGCCGTCTCGGTGCCGCCCGAGGCGACGCCGGCGTTGGCGCAGTAGATGTCCACGGCGCCGCCGAGCGCGGACCGGGCCTCCTCGATGATCAGCGAGGCGTCGCCGGGGACGGCGACGCCGCCGATCTCGGCGGCCACGGCCGCGGCCTTGTCCGCGTCGAGGTCGTTGACGACGACGCGGGCCCCCTCGGCCGCGAAGCGGCGCGCGAGGGCGGCTCCGATGCCTCCTCCCGCCCCGGTGACGACCACTCGGGCATCCTGCACGGCTTCCACCATCGGTCTCCTTCGGCACACCGCGCCACCGGGGACGGCGGCGCGCGACTGCGGGGCGCGCGGCACTGCGCAGCGCCAGACTAACCAGTCGGTATGTCGAGAGGAAGAGGCGGCTTTCGGGGGACGTCCCCGGTCGGCCTCGTTCCGTGCGGCCGGGCCCCGCGCTAGCGTGCGTGGGCATGACACCCGCTGGGATCACGGAGGTCACCGCATGAAGCTGTCCCGACGAAGCCTGCTCGCCACCACCGCCGCGCTGGCGGCGTCGACGGCCCCCGCCGCGGCCGCCCCCGCGGGCGGCGGGCGCCGGCTGCGCACCGGGTTCGAGCGCCTGGCCGCCGACGGGTACGCCGCAGTGGCGGGCCAGAAAGTCGGGGTCGTCACCAACCCCACCGGCATCACCCGGGACGCGACGCACATCGTCGACGTCATGCACACCGACGACCGGGTGGACCTCACCGCCGTCTTCGGCCCGGAGCACGGCTTCCGCGGCACCGCGCAGGCGGGCGGCTCCGAGGGCCGCTACGACGACCCCGCGACCGGACTGCCGGTCTACGACACCTACCTCAAGAGCGGCCGCCCGCTGGCCGACGTCTTCACCGCCTCCGGCGTGGACACGGTCGTCTTCGACATCCAGGACGTGGGCGCGCGCTTCTACACCTACATCTGGACGCTCTACGACTGCATGGAGGCGGCCCGCCTCGCGGGGAAACGGTTCGTCGTGCTGGACCGGCCCAACCCGGTCACCGGGCGGTCCGCCGAAGGCCCGGTGCTGCACAGGGAGTTCGCCACCTTCGTCGGACGCGAGCCGATCGCGCAGGCCCACGGGATGACCGTCGCCGAGCTGGCACTGCTGTTCAACGGGGAGTTCCTCGCCGAGCCGGTGCCGCTGGACACCGTGGAGATGACCGGCTGGCGGCGGTCGGAGTTCCACGACGCCTCCGGGCTGCCCTGGGTGCCGCCGAGCCCGAACATGCCGACCCCGGACACCGCGCTGGTGTACTCGGGAACCTGCCTGTTCGAGGGCACCAACCTCTCCGAGGGGCGCGGCACCACCCGGCCGTTCGAACTCCTCGGCGCGGAGGGCCTGGACGGGCGCTGGGCCGCCGCCGCGAACGAACTGGAGCTGCCCGGCGTACGGTTCCGGGAGGCCTACTTCGCGCCGACCTTCTCCAAGTTCCAGGGCAGGACGGTCGGCGGGGTGCAGCTCCACGTCCACGACCGGGCCGCCTACGACCCCGTCCGCACCGGGATCGCGCTGCTGGTGACGGCCAGGCGGGCCTGGAGCGGATTCGCCTGGCGCCCCGACAACTGGATCGACAAGCTCACCGGCTCCACCTGGGTGCGCACCGCGATCGACGCGGGGGCCGACACCGACGAGGTGGTGGCGGGCTGGCAGGAGGAACTGGCGGCCTTCCGGCGGGTGCGGCGGGAGTATCTGCTGTACCGGTGAGCCCCGGCGTATGGCCAAGCGCCCCTGCCGGCAGGACGATGCGCCACACCGCGCGTGGTCCGGGGCACGAAGGGGCTTGTCATGGCAGCTGTGGAAATGAGTGTGGCTCCCTACTGGGAGCTCACCTTCGACGCGGACGGTGACGCCGACCCGCGCCGCCGGGAGCGGTTCCTCGCCGAGGTGGCGCGGCGCGGCGTCACCGACCTGGTGCTCGTCGCGCACGGCTGGAACAACGACCGTTCGACGGCGACCGGGCTCTACAGCCGTTTCCTGGAGCCGTTTCCCGCCCTCGCCCCGGGGGCGGTGCTCGGGTACGCGGGCGTGGTGTGGCCGTCGATGCGGTTCTCGGACGAGCCGATCCCGGACTTCCCGCGCGCGCTCGCCTCCCCGGCCGCGGCCGGCGGACTCGACGGGGACACGCTGAACGCGCTGCTGGTGACCTTCCCCGGCCGCGCCGACGTGGTGGAGCGGCTCGCCGGGCTGCTGGGCCGCCCGTCGCGCGGGGCCGGTGAACTGGACGAGTTCGGGCGGCTGGTACGGCTGCTGGTGGAGGACGAGCGGGCCTGGCCGCGGGCGCTGACCGCCACCGACACCACCGGCGAGAACGGGCCCGCCATGCTGACCGCGCCCGTGGCGGAGGTCTGCGAGGACTTCGCCCGGGGGCTCGCCGTGTGCTCGGCCCCCGGCGGCACCACCGCGTTCTCCCTCCCCAACCCGTGGGACGGGGCACAGGAGTTGCTGCGGCAGGCGACGTACTACGCGATGAAGCAGCGGGCGGGCACGGTGGGCGAGCTGGGGCTCGGCCCGGTGCTCGGACGGCTCGCCGAGGCGGCGCCGCGGGTGCGCGTGCACCTGGTCGGGCACAGCTTCGGGGCCCGGCTGGTGGCGTTCGCGCTGCGCGGTCTGCCCCGGGGCGTGCGCACGGTGAAGTCGGTGACCCTGCTGCAAGGGGCCTTCTCGCACTACGCGTTCGCCGAACGGGTGCCGGGCACACGCGCGCGTGGCGCGCTGCACGGGTGTCCCGCGCGGGTGGACGGCCCCCTCGTGTGCTGCCACTCCCGGCACGACTCGGCGCTCGGCACGATGTATCCGCTGGCCTCGCGGATGGCGGGCGACGACCGGTCCGTCGCCGTGGCCGGGTTCGGCATCGGACGGGCGCTCGGGGCGAGATGGGGCGCAGTCGGGTACGACGGCATCCAGGCGCTGCCGGGCACGCGCGTGTGCGCGCTCGCCGACGCGGTGGCGGGCCGGGTGCCGGCGTCCGGGTGCGTGAACGTCGACGTGGCGTCCGTGGTGCGGCGGGGCGGCCCGCCCGCCGGTGCGCACAGCGACATCGTGCACCGGGAGCTGGCGCAGGTGGTGGTGGCGGCGGGCCGGATCGGGTGACGGCCCGCCGCCGGGTGCGAGATGACGTCAGCGGTGCGAGGTGAACTCCACGACCTGCTGATAGGTGGGCCGGTTCTGCCAGCTGATCCGGTCGTGCCTGATGCCGCCGAGCGTGCGGTGGACGATGGAGTCGGCGCACCACTGGTCGCCCGCCGCGCACTGGTCGTCGCCGGGGTAGACCTGGGCGGCCGTGCGGCCCGCGGCCTCCTTGAGTGTGCTCAGGAGCAGGTCCCGGCAGACGGAGAGGCTGCCGCCGCCGCAGTACTCGCGTCCGAGGCGCCCCTGTACCGGCTCGTCGAGCACCGCCCGGATATCCTTGTCGACATAGCTCCACCAGCCGTACTGGAAGGAGCTCCCGGCGTGCGCCCCGGTCGGACCGTGCGCGGCGGACGGGGACTCGTCGACGGGCAGGTTCGCGGTCATCGCGGTGTACAGGCCGGAGCCGAGGCCGGGTTCGAACTCGGCCCTGACCAGCAGCGGCCACCACGCGTCCAGGACCCGGATCGCGTCGGCGTGCGCGTAGGCCCTCGAGCCCGCCGAGGTCTCCGTGCGCCTGGCTCCCGCCGTCAGCCATGCCTGGAGCCTGGACACCGCCGTGGCGGCCGCCGGGTCGGTCACGGGTGTGCTGGTGACCACCTTGAGCAGGTCGGGCAGGACCTGTTCGGCGCGCAGGTCGGTGAGGCCCGCCTCGGCCATCGCCCTCACCAGCGCGGCCCTGGTCACACCGCCCGCGGCGACCAGGCGCCTCACCCGGGCGTCGAGGAGATCGCCGCGGTGGACGGAGCCCTCGCCCCAGGGGGCGGCGGAGTAGCCGCCGGCCTGCTTGTTGTTCCAGGAGATGTAGTAGTCCTGGTCGGTCGAGTTCGGGTGCGCGGACGGCGGGGTGTAGGCGGCGGTGTTCGCCGCCGGGTCCCAGTCGCGCCACTCGTGGGCCTGCCGTGCCCAGAGGGGGAAGTCGGGGTCCACGTCCTGCGCGCGCACCGGGTTGTCGCCGCTGTTGTAGTACGCGGTGTGCTCGGAGTCGGCGTAGAACCAGTTGAAGGTGTAGTTGATGTGCTGCGCCGCGGTACGGAAGGACTCGGGACCGGTCACATGGTCCGGGTCGTTGAGCATCTGGAAGCCGATGATGGAGTCGGCCTCGTGCAGGAAGGAGCTGCGCAGGGTGGTGTATGCGACCTTCTTGCCGTCCACGGTCGCGCGGTACTCGACCGGGCCGTACTTCGTGCGCCAGGCCCGCATGGTGTACGAGCCCGCCGGGGTGCCGTCGGCGGTGGTGGGCTTCCAGGCGTTCCTGCGCTCGACCTTCTCCATGGGGGTGCAGGTGCCGCGGTAGAGGTAGTGGTGGTCGTCCTGGCAGAGCTCCACGGCGTAGGTGTCGATGATGTCCTGCCCCGAGGTGGTGGCGCTCCAGGCGTAGTCCTGGCCCCGGCCCAGTTCGACGTACATGCTCAGGCCGGCGAAGGAGGCGCCGCGGGCGCTCAGCCCCGGGCCCTGGATCTCCTGGAGCATCAGCAGCTGGGGCGCGAAGTAGCCGGTCTGCGGGCCGAACACCGCGACGGGGTGGCCGCTCGCGGTGTGCCTGCCGCTCACCACGAGCGCGTTGGACATGCCGCGCCGGGCCGAGCCGACGGCCTCCTTCGCGGCGGTGGTGGAGGTGCTCGTGGCGGCGGCGGTGGCCGCGCTGCCGGTGCGGTCGTACACCAGGGGCTCACGGACCACGGAACCCGCGTCGGGCAGGGCGCGGCCCTGCGGGGTCTGCGGCCGGCCCGCGTAGGGGAAGCTGCCGTCGTGGACGGTGAGGACGGCCTCGGGGTCGTCGCGCATCCGGAAGGACTCCCAGACCTCGGTGCCCTCCGCGACGCCGTATCTGGCCTGGGCGGCCAGCAGGGACAGCGCGTTGTTCACCTCGCCGCCGCCGCCCGAGCCGAACAGGGCGCCGATGACGGAGGCCAGCGCGACCAGGTCGGTGGCCTTGAAGTGCTCGATGGTGCCGGCGTTGGTGACCGAGTCCTTGTGGCCGGTCAGGACGTACTCGCCGGGGAACCAGCGGCCGCTGTCGGAGGCGTCGATGTAGGCGTTGATGCCCGCGAGGTAGGCCTCGACGTCCGCGAGGGCCTGCCGCCCCCGGGTGCCGTTGCGGGCGACAGCGTTGTCTATCTGCGCCTGGAGTTCGGCCTCGGTGTAGGGGGCGTTGCGCCAGAACTCCTGTTCAAGGCCCTGGTTGGCGAGGGCGCCGCCGGCGAAGGAGGTCAGTTCGCCGCGTCCGACGTGGCGGAAGACGTCCATCAGCCACAGCCGGTCCTCGGCCGCCGCGTATCCGGCTCCGAACTCGGTGCCGTAGCGGGTGGTGCCGGTGATGTGCGGGACGCCCGTCCTCCTGTCGCGGACGATCGTGACGTCGGTGCGGCCGGCGGGGCGGACGGTGGAGGCGACCTGGTCGGCGGGGACGCCGAAGGAGGCGTCGTTGAAGAAGGCGGTGAGTGTGGACTCGGTGAGTGCGGGGTAGCCGGTGGCCAGCCTGGCGTAGGGGCCGAGCTGGTCGGCGGAGTGCGCGGGCTTGGTGCCGAAGGCCTGGTTGAGCAGGATCTGCGCGAGGGTCGCGTTGCCGTTCTGGCCCGGCGGCAGAACGTCCGCGCAGCGGCCGCCGCAGTGGTCCGCCACGGCCGCCGCGGGGGTGGCGGGCGCGGCCGCGGCAGGGGCGGCCGGGGAAAGCGGAGACAAAAGACCGGCAATGAGGGTGCATACGGATGCCGTCTTCAGGAACTCGGCGAATCCGCGGGGAGTTCTCAGTCTGTCGAGCAGGTTGCGTGGGGTGTGCCGTGGCATGGCGGCTCCTACCGACGGGACGAGCGGAAGTTACCGCCGGTATCCCCGCGTTCGAAGATGAACATGCGTCAGATTTCCGGGCGGTTGCAGGGGCCGGGAATCGGGAGGGAGCCGAATCGGGTGTCGGTACGTCTATGGGGCGACGTCCGTACGACGACGCCGAACTGACCGAAGTACAGGTGCAGATGTGACGGAGGTGCAGGGCGATGGCCGGATTCCGGAGTCTTGCTAGACAGGTGCGTGATCCGCGGTGCGATCTGGCGCTGCGGCGCTACTCGCTGCGCAAGTGCCTGGAGCGTTTCGCTCCTTACGGGCACAGGGCGACCTGGGACCACTTGTGCTCCAGGGCCGGTTTCGGCCCGGAGGACCGCTCCCCCGACCCGGCACGGCTCGTGGCCGCGCTGGAGGAACTGGAGGAGGCACGAGCGGTGTGGCTCGCCTACGAGGCGGAGTTCGCCCAGCGCCGCAGGAAGGAGAAGCACGACGGGCTGCGCCGGCCGGGCAGCGTGGACGACTGGCACCGGCTGACCTGGGGCGGGTTCGGGGTCGCCTGGTGCGACGACCCCCGGGTCCACCCGCGTGAGCCGCTGGCCGAGGTGCTGCGGCGGATCATCGCCGCGCTGGAGCGCGAGCCGGGGGCGTCGTGCCCGGTGTGCGACGGGGAGCGGCTGGTCTGGGCGTACGACCTGGCCCATGAGCCGTCGGCCGGGCCGGTCTGCGTGGACTGCGGGATCCTCGTCCCGCGTCCGGTGCTGACACCCGCGGCGCTGGCGGAGGCCAGGCGGGACCGGATACTGGTCTCCGTCTCGGCCTGAGGAGCGCGTTCGGTCGCCCGTGCCCGCACGACCGCCGGGCAGGGGACGGCCAGGGACCGCTCGACACGGGGACCACGGGGTGGCAGGGCACGGGGGCGTGAGTGACGGGGGCCGCAAGGCACGGGGTCGCAAGGTACGTGGGTCGCAGGTGACGGGGGTCCGCGCGATGCGGGGTTCCGGGGGTGCGCAGGGGATGCCGCACCCCTTCCGGACGGTCGCCCGACCGGTCATGAGTGCCGTGCGGGGCTACGGCTGCGGGCAGGGGTTTCGGGACCGGGCCTGAACCAGGCCTAGCAGCACTGGTCCGGCTGTGGCGCCGGGCGGGTGTCGCGAGGACGGGTGTCGCGGGGCCGGGTGGTGCCGCGTTCGACCATGAGGCGGGAGCCGCTGATGCGCTCGCCGAAGGTGTCGTCGGGGTTGGACAGGGCGCAGGTGTCGAGGGAGAGACAGCCGCAGCCGATGCAGTCGGTGAGATGATCGCGCAGGCGGTTGAGCTGGCTGATGCGCTCGTCGAGCTCGGAGCGCCAGTTCTCGGAGAGACGGGCCCAGTCCTCGTGGGTGGGGGTGCGCTCCTCGGGGAGCGCGGCGAGGGCGTCCCTGATCGTGGCCAGCGGGATGCCGACGCGCTGGGCGGCCCGGACGAAGGCGACGCGGCGCAGGGTGTCCCGGGTGTAGCGACGCTGGTTGCCGCTGGTGCGGCGGCTGCTGATCAGGCCCTTGGACTCGTAGAAGTGCAGGGCGGAGACGGCGGCACCACTGCGTGCGGAGAGCTGGCCGACGGTGAGCTCGTGGATCTTCTCGGGAATCTGGGGCACTCCCCGAACCCTACCCATCGCCCGACCGGGTGAGTCAGGGCGGGCTGTTGACAGCGCGCCTCGCCGTTGACAGTGTGCCCACACCCGAGCATGCTAAGCAGTTGCTTAGACATGGTGACCGTGTGATGCGCAGGGAAGGCCGGGACGACATGGCAGAGCCGAGGATCTTCACGTCCGTCGACGAGCTCAGGGCGGCGGTGGGCGAGCAGCTGGGGTACACCGACTGGGTGGAGGTCGACCAGAAGCGGATCGACCTGTTCGCCGACGCCACCGGTGACCACCAGTGGATCCATGTGGACCCGGAGAAGGCGAGGAGCGGGCCGTTCGGCACGACCATCGCGCACGGCTATCTGACCCTGTCGCTGCTGCCGCTGTTCGGGCCGCAGCTGATCGGCGTCGAGGGCGTGAAGATGGGCGTCAACTACGGCACGAACAAGGTCCGCTTCCCCTCGCCCGTGCCGGTCGGCTCCAGGCTGCGCGCCACCGCGTCGATCACCGGCGTCGAGGACGTCCAGGGCGGTGTGCAGGTGGCCGTCGCCTTCGTCGTGGAGCGCGAGGGCGGCGACAAGCCGGTGTGCGTCGCCGAGTCGGTGTCCCGCTACTACTTCTGACGGCGGCCGGGCGCGGGGCTCAGCCGCCCGCGCCCACCATCCGCAGCACGAGGTCGGCGTACAGCGCGCCGACCTCGTCGGGGGTGCGCGAGCCCTCCACGTTGAACCAGCGGGCCACGTCGATGCACAGGGAGAGCACGGCGAGGGTGGTGCCGTGCACGTCGGGCACGTCGAACTCGCCCGAGGCCACACCGTCCTCGATGATGCCGCGCACCTCACCGTCGACCTGTCGGCGCAGGGCGAGGATCTCGGCGCGGGCGTCCGGACCGAGCGAGTCGAGCTCGTACTGGACGACCCGGGCGGTGGTACGGCCGCCCGCGTGCCAGCGGACGAAGGAGCTGACGGCGTCGGCGAGGCGCTCGGTGGCGGTGCCCTCACGGGCCGCCGCGGTGCGCAGGATGTCCAGCGCCTTCTGATGGCCGATCCGGCTGATCCGGTGGAGGAGCTCCTCCTTGGTCTTGTAGTGGATGTAGAGCGCGGCGGGGCTCATGCCCGCGCGGCCGGCGATGTCACGCGTGGTCGTGGCGTGGTAGCCGCGCTCGGCGAAGGCCTCCACCGCGGCCACCAGCAGCCGCCGGGCCGCGTCGGGCGTGACCTCGTCCCACGCCTGCGGCTCGCCGCCGGTGGTCTCCTCCGCCGTACTCATCGCTCGTTCGCCCCTCTCGCTGACCGGGGCACCACCATACAGCCGCTGGTGAGCGGCCGCTTAGAGCGCCCGTCCGGCGGCCCTCAGACGTGGTACGTCGGCCGGTCCGCGTCCTGGCGGTCCCGGATGACCTTGGCGAGGGTGAAGGCGGAGGTCACGAGGTACAGGACGGCGATCCCGAGGAAGGCGCGAACCCAGGTGTCGGCCTCCAGTTTGAAGATCCCGATGGCAGTGGCGGCCATGGCGACGGCGAACGAGGCCACGGCCTGACCGTAGAAGGCGGCCGTGTTCTGCGGCTTGGCGGGTATGTCACTCATGGGGAACAGCTTCGCCGGGCGTGGCCCGCGCCACATCCGCTCAAGTACTCAGCCACGTACTCAGAACGCCGAAACCCCGGTCAGCGCACGGCCGATGAGCAGCTTCTGGATCTGACTGGTGCCTTCGTAGAGAGTCATCACCCGGGCGTCGCGCAGCAGTTTGCCGGCCGGGTACTCGTCGATGTAGCCGTAGCCGCCGAAGACCTGGAGGGCGTTGTTGGCGGCGCGCACGGCGGCCTCGGAGGCGAACAGCTTGGCCTTGGAGGACTCCACCGCGAAGGGCAGGCCGCGGTCCACGAGGTCGGCGACGCGCCAGGTCAGCAGGCGGGCGGCGTCCACGTCGAGGGCGATGTCGCTGATCAGTTCCTGGACGAGCTGGTGATGGGCGATGGACCGGCCGAACTGCTCGCGCTCACCGGCATGGCGCACGGCCGCGTCCAGGGCGGCCTGGGCGATGCCGACGCAGCCGGCCGCCACCGACATCCGGCCCTTGGCCAGGGCCGACATGGCGACGGAGAAGCCCTTGCCCTCCTCGCCGAGCAGCGCGGAGGCGGGCACGCGGACGCCCTCCAGCACCAGTTCGGCCGTCGCCTGGCCGCGCAGGCCGAGCTTGCCGTGGATCTCGCGGCGGGTCAGGCCGGGGGTGTCCGTGGGGACCAGGAAGGCGGAGACGCCCTTGTGGCCGGGGGCGCCGGTGGAGCGGGCGAACAGCAGGACGACATCGGCCCAGGTGCCGTTGGTGATGAACATCTTGGTGCCGTCGATGACGTACTCGTCGCCGTCGCGGACCGCGCGGGTGGTGAGGTTGCCGGCGTCCGAGCCGGTGCCGGGTTCGGTCAGGCCGAAGCAGCCGACGTGCTCGCCGGAGGTCAGACCCGGCAACCAGCGCCGCTTGTGCTCCTCGCTCCCCCACGCGGCGATCGTCTTGGCGACCAGGCCGAGGGAGACCGAGACGATGCCGCGCACGGAGGAGTCGCCGCGGCCCAGCTCCTCGGTGACCAGGCAGTACGCGAGGTGGTCGCCGCCGGAGCCGCCGTACTCCTCGTCGATCGTCAGGCCGAGGAAGCCGAGCGCGCCGAGCTTCTTCACGATGCCCCGGTCGACCTCCTCGGCCCGGTCCCAGGCGGCGGCGTGCGGGGCGATCTCGCGCTCCACGAAGTCCCGGGCCAGCCGGCGGACGGCGGTCTGCTCCTCGCTGAGCTCCAGGTTCATGCCGAGCCACCCCACAGAGTACGGATCTTGAAAGCCGGACTTTTAAATTAGCACTGCTAGTTTCTGGTTGCAGCCCTACTATGTGCGCCATGGCCCGACCGCGCAAGCCCCTTCTCAGCACCGACCGGATCGTCGCCACGGCACGGGAACTCGTGGACACGGAAGGGCTCGCCGCGGTCTCCACCCGACGGCTCGCCGCCGAGCTGGGGGTGAGCGGGCCGTCGCTCTACAACCACTTCCGGACCAAGGACGAGATCCTCGAGGCCGTCGCCGACTCCGTGAGCGCGCAGGTCGATCTGTCGATGTTCGAGGGCGGCCGGGACTGGCGGGCCGCGCTGCACGACTGGGCCGTCTCCTACCGTGCCGCTCTGCGCGACCATCCGAACATCGTCCCGGTCCTGGCCCAGGGGCCCGGGCGGCGGCCGGCCGCGCTGCGGCTCGCCGACGCGGTGTACGGCGCGATGGTCGCGGCGGGGTGGCCGCCGCCGCAGGCCACGTCCATCGGGGCGCTGATGCGGTACTTCATCATGGGCTCCGCGCTCGGGTCCTTCGCGGGCGGATTCGTCGACGACCAGTCGGCGTACGATCCCGCCGACTATCCCCATCTCGGTCAGGCCCATCTGTTGCCCGATCGGCAGGAGAGGATCGATGAGCGGGCCTTCGAGACGGGGCTGGCTGCGCTGCTGGACGGGTTGGAGCGGCAGTTCGAGGAGGTTGCGGGGGCGGCGCGGTGAGGTGGGGCTGCCTTGCGGTGCGGTCTTCGGCTGCCGGGTGCGTCGTGGGTTGTCGCGCCCGCGCGGCGGAGCCGCAGATTGATACAGCCCCGCGCCCGTGAAGAAGGGGGTTGCCCTCGGGGGCGTCGAGGAGCCTGCGGTGGGGCCGCGGATCTAGAACGTGATCAGGGCTCTGGCTCCCTTGCCTGCTCGCATGTTTTCGAAGGCTGTGGGGATTTCGGCCAGGGTGATGTGTTCCGTGACCAGGGTGGAGAGGTTCAGGCGGCCGGCGCGGACGTGGTCGGCCAGGACCGGGAGGTCGCGGGCCGGGTCGGAGTTGCCGTAGACGCAGCCGGAGAGGGTGCGGCCCCAGTGGAAGATCTCCAGGGCGTTGAAGGTGACCTGTTCCTCCTTGCCGCCGATGCCGACGACCGTGGTGCGGCCCCCTCGGCGGGTGGACTCCCAGGCGGCGCGGATGGTGACCGCGCGGCCGACGCACTCCACGGCGACGTCGACGCCCTGCCTGCCGGTGAGGGCGCGGATCTCGCGCGGGGTCTCCGGGGAGGCGACGACGTAGTCGGTGGCACCGGCCGTTCGGGCCAGTTCCTCCTTCGCCGGGGAGACGTCGACGGCGATGATCCTGGAGGCGCCCGCGATCCGCGCGGCCTGGAGGGCGGCCAGCCCCACGCCCCCGACGCCGAAGACGGCGACGGTCTCGCCCTCGCGCACCTGGGCGGAGTGGTGGACGGCCCCGTAGCCGGTGAGGACGGCGCAGCCGAGGAGGGCCGCGTCGGTGAGCGGGATGCCGGCCGGGGCGGGCAGCGCGCAGGCGACGGGGATGACGGTCTCCTCGGCGAACGCGGCCACGTTCAAACCGGGGTGCAGCGCGGTGCCGTCGGCGGTGTGGGCGTGGACGGCGGCGGCGCCCTTCAGCGCGTCGGCGCACAGCCAGATCTCGCCGAGCGAGCAGGCATGGCAACTCCCGCAGGACGGCGCCCAGTTGAGGACGACATCGTCGCCCGGGGCGATCCGGGTGACGCCCTCGCCGACGGCGACGACCGTGCCGGCGCCCTCGTGGCCGAGGACCGCGGGCACCGGCAGGCGCATGGTGCCGTCGGACAGCGACAGATCGGAGTGACAGACACCGGCGGCGGCGAGCCTGACGCGGACCTGGCCGGGGCCAGGGTCCGGCAGTTCGATGTCGGTGATCTCCAGCGGGGCGCCGATGGCGGGCAGGACGGCGGCACGGACGGTCATCTCGGGCGACTCCCTCGGAACCTGGGTGACTTGGCCAACTGGCTCAGAACTGGAAGGACTTGGTCTGGAGGTACTCGGCCAGGCCGTGGCTGCCGAGCTCGCGGCCCACACCCGACTGCTTGTAGCCGCCGAAGGGGGCGCGGGGGTTGAAGCGGCCGCCGTTGATGTCGACCTGTCCGGTGTCCATGCGGCGGGCGAAGGCGATCGCCTCGGCCTCGTCACCGGCCCACACCGCGCCGGCGAGGCCGTAGACGGTGCCGTTGGCGATGCGCAGGGCGTCGTCCTCGTCCTCGTAGCGGATGATGGACAGCACCGGGCCGAAGATCTCCTCCTGCGCGATGGTCATGTCCTCGGTCACGTCGGCGAAGACGGTCGGACTGATGTACCAGCCCTTCTCGCGCGGGGCCGCGGCGCCGCCCGCGACCAGACGGGCGCCCTCGGCGACACCCTTGTCGATGTAGCCGCGCACCCGGTCGCGCTGCCCCGCGCTGACCAGCGGGCCGATGCGGTCGGCGTACTTGGCGGCGGCGGTCCGGGCCAGCTCGACGGCCTCGTCGTACCGCGAGGTGTGGACGAGCATGCGGGTCCAGGCGCTGCACGTCTGGCCGGAGTTGGACATGACGTTGGCCACGCCGACGTTGACGGCCCTGGCGAGGTCGGCGCTCGGCAGGATGACGTTGGCGGACTTGCCGCCGAGTTCGAGGGCGACGCGCTTGACGGCGGCGCCCGCGATCGCGCCGATGCGCCTGCCGACGGCGGTGGAGCCGGTGAAGGAGACCAGGTCGACGTCCGGGTGCTCGGCGAGGGCCTGCCCGGCTACCGGGCCGAGGCCGGTGACGAGGTTGAAGACGCCCGCGGGGACACCGGCCTCGTGGACGGCCCTGGCGAAGAGCTGGGCGGTCAGCGGAGTGTCCTCGGCGGGCTTGAGAACGACCGTGCAGCCGGCCGCGAGGGCGGGGGCGACCTTGGCGACGATCTGGTGCAGGGGGTAGTTCCAGGGGGTGATCGCGGCGACCACGCCGACGGGCTCGTGCAGGACCGTGGAGTTGCCGACCTTCTCCTCGAAGGCGTGCGTGGCCGCGAGTTCGGCGAAGCTGCCGGCGACGGCGATCGGCACGGCCGCGTGCACGGCCTGCGAGAAGGCCGGGGGCGAGCCCAGTTCGGCGGTGACCGTCTCGGCGATCTCGTCCTTGCGGGCCAGCAGTACGTCCCGCAGCGCGGCGAGGCGCTCGGCGCGGACGGCCGGGGGCGTCGCGGCCCAGCCGGGCAGGGCGGCACGCGCGGCCCGTACGGCGGCGTCCACGTCCTCGGCGGTGCCGGCCGGGACCCGGGCGATGACCTCCTCGTCGGCCGGGTCGACCACCTCGATGAGGTCCCGCCCCGCGGCGGGGCGCCAGGCGCCGTCGATGTACATGCCGTCCTGGGCCTTCATGGCCTACCTCCCGAGATCGCGACTGCGTCCGCCACTAAACTAGCGGCGGTAGTTTTCTCGCGCCAGAGGCAACCTGGCCGAGAGGCGATATGAGGGGCGACATGAGGGGAAGCGGGGGCGGAGGACGGAGTGCTGCGAGACGGGGCCCGCAAGGGGGATGACCGGTCCGGCGGGGTGACCGGACCGGCGGCGTGACTGATCCGGCGGGGCGACCGGCCCGGCGGCGTGACTGATCCGGCGGGGTGGCCGGACCGGCCCTGGCCGGTCACCCCGCCGGGGCTCTACTCCTCCAGGTCCGGCAGCCGGGCCGGAGCCGGGCAGATGCGGTCGCCGTGCTGGTCGAAGACGAACAGATGGGCGAGGTCGACCAGCAGCGGCACCTGCATGCCGTGCCGGAGGTCGAAGTCGGGGGTGGTACGCACGATGAGGTCGCCGGGGAGCCGGCCCTCGGGCGGGGCGGGTTCCACCACGGGGGCGGCCTCGGCAGGCCGTTCCAGCACCCCGACCGAGCCGGACCGCAGCGCGCCCGCCCGCTCCCGCAGCCGGTCCAGCACACCGGCCCCGTCGCGGCGGCGGCGCCGGGGGCCACGGTCCGGACGCGCGGCCTCAAGGTCCGGCACGACGGCGGGGCGGGAGCCGGTGTTGAGATGGACGAGCACCTCGTGCCCCTGGAACTCCACGTGCTCCACCAGGCCGATCATCGGCACCTCACCGGGCCGCGCGGCCGAGGCCGCAGCGATCCGCACGGCCTCGGAACGCAGCCCGACGATGACCTCACGGCCCTGCTGGACGCGGAGCAACTGGTGGTCCAGGGAGAGGGGTTCGGGCAGCCGCAGATACTGGCGGCCGAGGCTGATGGTCATCGCCCCGCCGAGCGGAGCCCGTACGAGACCGCGCAGCAGATTGATGCGCGGGGTGCCGATGAAGGCGGCCACGAAGACGTTGCGGGGCAGCGCGTAGACCTCACGGGGCGGGCTGACCTGCTGGAGGACACCGCCGCGCATCACGGCGACCCGGTCGCCGAGCGACATGGCCTCGGCCTGGTCGTGGGTGACGTAGATCGTGGTGACGCCCAACTCCCTGGTGAGCCGGGCGATCTCGGCGCGCAGATGGTTGCGGAGCTTGGCGTCCAGGTTGGACAGCGGCTCGTCCATCAGGAAAGCGGAGGGGTGGCGGGCGACCGCGCGGCCCATGGCGACGCGCTGGCGCTCGCCGCCGGAGAGCTGGCGGGGGAACCGGTCGAGGAGGTCCTCGATGCCGAGCATGCGGGCGGTGGCGTCGACGCGCGGGCGCGGGTCCTCGCCGGGGGCCTCGATGCGCAGCGGGAAGCCGATGTTGTCGCGGCTGGTCATGTTCGGGTAGAGGGCGAAGTTCTGGAAGACCATCGCCATGTCCCGGCCGGACGGCGGGAGTTCGTTGGCGTACTCGCCGTCGAGCAGCAGATGCCCCTCGTCGATCTCCTCCAGTCCCGCGATCATGCGCAGCACGGTCGACTTGCCGCAGCCGGACGGGCCGAGCAGGACGAGGAACTCGCCGGACTCGATCTCCAGCGTGAGCCGGTCCACCACACGGGTGCCCTTGGTGTAGCTCTTGCTGACGTCGTGCAGTGAGATGGCGCGTGTCATGAGGGGTGCCCCCGGGGGCTCATGCGGGCGCTGGTGCTCCACGGTCGGACGCGCCGTGCGGATCGCAAGGCGCCTGTGGGTCACGGAAGCTAACGGAATGTATGCGCCCGGGGAAGAGGAATGGCTGGATCGAGTTCTTGTGTCCAGCAGGTGAGACGGTCTGCGGCCGGTACGTCGGCACGGTCCGCGCACCCGGCGGGCGGTCCGCGGCCGGTACGTCAACTGCGGGGAACCCCGCTCGGACCCCGGTGTCAGCGGCGAGACGCCCCGCCCGAACCCCGGCGTCAACAGTGAGGCGCCCCGCCCGCCCCGGCGTCAGCGCCGGGCAACCCTGCGCGGCCCGGCCTTGGCACGGGGCGTCGCCACCGGCCCGGACGGGGCGCGCAGGGCCACACCCGAGGACAGCAGGAGCAGGGCGCTCAGCATCACGAAGGGCGCCGCCACGCCCGCGACCCCGGCGACCAGTCCGGCCGCGGCGGGTGCGGCGACCTGGCCGAGGCGGTTGCCGGTCAGGCGCAGGGCGAGGGCGGTGGAGCGGGCCCCCTCGGGGGCGGCCTGGACGACGGTGGTCATGGACAGCGGCTGGCCCACGCCGAGGCAGAAGCCCAGGGCGGCCAGCGTCACCGCCAGGGCCCACACCGGGACCGGCAGGGCGATGCCCGCGCAGAGGGCGGCGGCCGGCAGGCAGGTCACCGTGAGCAGCGCGGTGCGGCCGAGCAGCCGCAGCAGGGGCGTCAGGACCAGGCGGCAGGCGATCGTGGCGGCCGCGCGCAGGCTGAGGAGCAGGCCGATCACCGAGGGGGCGATGCCGCGGTGCTCGCCGACGACCGGGAGGTAGGCCGTGAGGATGTCGGTCGCGGAGAGGACGGAGAGGCTGATCAGCAGGCCGGCCGGGACGCCCCGGGCGCGCAGGATGCGGTGCACGGGGACGTGGTCGCCCGCCGCCGTACGGGACACGGGGGCGGTGTCGCGGTGCTCGACGCGCCACAGCGAGGTGAACGCGATCGCGGCGCCCGCGCCCGCCACGAGCAGGGCGAGCGCGCTGCCGCCCGCCATGTCGGGCCCGCCGACGAGCGCGCCGGCCGCGACCGGACCGATCAGCTGGCCCAGCGAGGCGCCGATGGTGAAGTGGCCGAAGTTGCGGTCCTGTTCGTGCGGGGCGGACTGGCGGGCCACCAGCGACTGGGCGCCGATCACGAAGGACAGATGGCCGAGGCCCGTCACCCCGCTCCAGACCGCCATCGTCCACAGCGAGCCGGCCAGGCCGCTGAGCGCGCAGCCGCCGGAGATCAGGACCACGCCGGCCGGCAGCAGCGGGGCGCAGCGGCCGTGGTCGGTACGGCGGCCCAGCGGGACGGCGGCGAACAGGGGCAGCAGGGCGTAGGCGCCCGCGATGACGCCGATCGCCGTCTCGTCGGCGCCCAGCCCGAGGGCCCGGTAGGAGACGGCGGGCCGGGCCATCGACACCGCCCCCTGCGCGAAGCCGAAGGCGATGACGAGTCGGAGCAGCCAGCCGCGGTTCCTGCCGGGCCTCATGTGCGGTTCCTCCCGGGAGGGCGTCAGACGATGTTGAACAGCGCGGCGGCGGCGAGGATCACCAGGCAGGTGGCGGCCGCCCACTTGACGACGAACCGGGTGTGGTCGCCGAACTCCACCTTGGCCATGCCGACCAGGACGTAGACCGCCGGGACGAGCGGGCTGGACATGTGCAGCGGCTGGCCGACCAGCGAGGCGCGGGCCATCTCCAACGGGGTGACGCCGTGCGCCGCGCCCGCCTCGGCGAGGACCGGCAGGACGCCGAAGTAGAAGCCGTCGTTGGACATGAAGTAGGTCAGCGGCAGGCTCAGCACGCCGGTGACCAGGGCCATGTGCGGGCCCATGCCCGCCGGGATGATGCCGACCAGCCACTCGGCCATGTGGTCGACCATGCCGGTGCCCTGGAGGACGCCGGTGAAGACGGCGGCGGCGAAGACCATGCCGGAGACGTTGAGGACGTTGTCGGCGTGGGCGGCAAGCCGGGCCCTCTGGTCGGGGATGCGGGGGAAGTTGACGGTGAGCGCGAGGGCGGCGCCGAGCAGGAACAGCACCGGGATCGGCAGCCACTCCATGATCATGGCGGTGAGCAGGGCGACCGTGAGCAGCGCGTTGAACCAGTAGAGCTTCGGGCGCAGCGTGGGGCGGTCCGGGTCGAGGCCCTGGAAGTCGTCGTCCTCCTCGGAGGTGTCGGAGGAGCCGGTGTCGGACCCCGAGGAGCCGGTGGCGGTCGCCGTGGAGCCTGTGGCGGACCCTGTGGAGCCGGTGGCGGTCACCGCGCCGCCGTTCGCGGAACCCACGGACCCCACGGCAGCGGCGGCCTTCGAGGCGCCGGCGCCGGAACCCACCAGCGCGGTCTCCTGCTCGGTGACGAGGGCCTCGTCCAGCGCCAGCGTGCCGAGGCGCTTGCGCTCGCGAAGACCGAGGACGTAGGAGAGGGCGATCACGAAGACCAGGCCGACGGCGAGCGCCGGGATCATGGGCACGAAGATGTCGCTGGCGTCGACCTTCAGCGCGGTGGCGGCGCGGGCCGTGGGGCCGCCCCAGGGCAGCGTGTTCATCACGCCGTTGGCCATCGCGGCGACACCGGTCATGACCACCAGGCTCATCTTCAGGCGCTTGTACAGCGGGTACATCGCCGAGACGGTGATCATGAAGGTGGTGGAGCCGTCGCCGTCCAGGGAGACGATCGCGGCGAGCAGGGCCGTGCCGACGACGATCCGCATCGGGTCGGCCTTGGCGAACTTGAGGATGGCCCGCACGATCGGGTCGAACAGGCCGACGTCGATCATCACACCGAAGTAGACGATCGCGAACATGAGCATCGCCGCGGTGGGCGCGAGACTGGAGACTCCGTCGATGACGTAGTCGCCCAACTCGGCGCCCTTGCCGACGAACACGCAGAACAGCGCGGGGATCAGCACGAGCGCCGCGATGGGCGACATCTTCTTCAGCATGATCAGGACCAGGAAGGTCGCGATCATGGCGAAGCCGAGGATGGTCAGCATGTGGATACCTAACGTTCACCCTTGAACATCCCACCAGGGCCGGCGGTGCGAGTGACGTTAGGTCGGCGTGTGAAGCGTTAACAAGACGTCGACGTGCGAGCAATAAGCGCGAAAGTCCAGGTCACAGCGTTGGTGTCAGTTCGACGGGGATGCCGTTGAGGACCGCGTTGCCGGACAGCGGGTCGAGCAGGGTGCCGTCGAGCAGCTGGTTCACATTGGCTCCCGGGTTCTTCGCGGCATGGCTGAGCCGGGTGCCGGGCCGGTCGTGGCCCCAGCCGTGCGGGAGGCTGACCACGCCCCGGCGTACGGCGTCGGTGACCTCCACGGGCACGGTCACCGCTCCCCCGGCGCCCTTCAGCGTCACGTCGCTCCCGTCGTGGACGCCGAACTGTTCGGCGTCCTCGGGGTTGAGGTGCAGGGTGCAGCGGTTGGAACCTCCGGTGAGGGCGGGCACGTTGTGCATCCAGCTGTTGTTGGAGCGCAGATGGCGGCGGCCGACCAGGAGCAGTCCGGCGGGGCGTTCGCCGATCGCCTCCCGCAGCCGGGGCAGATCGGCGGCGATCGGGGCGGGCAGCAGCTCGACCCTGCCGCTGGCGGTCTTCAGCGGCTGCGGCAGCCGCGGCCACAGCGGGCCGAGGTCGATGCCGTGCGGGTGGTCGAGCAGCCGGGCCAGGGTGAGGCCGTCCGGGCGGGTGCCGAAGCCGTCGCCGTAGGGGCCGAGGCGCAGCATCATGTCGAGGCGGCGCTCGGGGCCGGTGTCGCCGGTCAGGAGCGCGGCGAGTTCCTTCGGGTCGCGGCCGTGGACGGGCGAGTGTTCCTCGCGGACCGCTCGGCCGAGGGTCTGGTCGATCACCATGGCGTCGACGGCTGCCGGTTCGGCACCGTGCATCCCGGTCGCGGCGAGGGTGAGCCGGGCGAGGATCTCGGTCTCGGCCATGCGGCCGTCCTCCAGCGGGACGGCGGGCCGGGAGTAGCGGACCTGGTTGCGCACAGCGAGGGTGTTGAACGCGAAGTCGTGGTGCGGGCTCTGGGAGGGCGGGGGCGGCGGCAGTACGACGTCGGCGTGGCGGGAGGTCTCGTTGAGGTAGGGGTCGACGCTGACCATGAAGTCCAGGGAGCCCAGCGCCTTGTCGAGCCGGTCGCCGTCGGGTGCGGAGAGCACCGGGTTGGCGGCGACGCAGATCAGGGCGCGGACCGGCTCGCCCTCGGGTGTCGCGGTGTCGATCTCCTCGGCGAGCGCGGACAGCGGCAGCTCGCCCTTGGCCTCGGGGTGCCCGCTCACCCGGGAGTGCCAGCGGCCGAGCTGGAAGCCGTGCCCGGGTCCGGCGGGGCGGGGGGTGCGGTCGGTGGCGGCCTGCGGGAACAGGGCGCCGCCGGGGCGGTCGAGGTTGCCGGTGAGGATGTTGAGGACGTCCACGAGCCAGCTGGCGAGGGTGCCGTGGGCGACCGTGCAGCTGCCGATGCGGGCGTAGACGGCGGCGGTGGGGGCGGCGGCCAGTTCGCGGGCCAGGGCGCGGATCTCGTCGGCCTCGACGTCACAGGCCCCGGCGACCGCCTCGGGGGTGAAGTCCCGTACGGCGTCGCGGAGTTCGTCCAGGCCCTGAAGGTGCGGGGTCAGCCGGCCCGGGTCGGTGAGGTCCTCCTCGAACAGCACCTGGGTCATCGCCGCGAGCAGCAGGGCGTCCGTGCCGGGCCGTACGGCGAGGTGCCGGTCGGCCAGCTTCGCGGTGCGGGTGCGGCGCGGGTCGACGACGGTGAGGGTGCCGCCGCGGGCCTTGAGGGCCTTGAGCTTGCCGGGGAAGTCGGGGGCGGTGCACAGACTGCCGTTGGACTCCAGGGGGTTGGCGCCGATCAGCAGCAGATGGTCGGTGTGGTCGAGGTCGGGCACCGGGATGGCGTTGGCGTCCCCGAACAGCAGGCCGCTGGAGACGTGCTTGGGCATCTGGTCGACGGTGGAGGCGGTGAACAGGCTGTGGGTGCCGAGGGCGGCGAGCAGGACGGGCGGGTAGAGGGCGCCGGCCATGGTGTGCACGTTGGGGTTGCCGAGCACGATGCCGACGGCGTGCGGGCCGTGCGCCTCGACGACGGTGCGCAGTCCTGCCGCGACCGCGTCGAAGGCCTCCTCCCAGGTGGCCTCGCGCAGCTCGCCGTCCCGGCGGACCAGGGGGGCGCGCAGCCGGTCGGGGTCGCCGTCGACGGCTCCGAAGGAGGCGCCCTTGGGGCAGATGAAGCCTTGGCTGAAGACGTCCTCGCGGTCACCGCGGGCCCCGGTGACCCGGGTTCCGTCGATCGTGAGGGTCAGCCCGCAGGTGGCCTCGCACAGAGGGCAGATTCGCAGGGCGGTGCGGGACACGGGTCCTCCCGGATGGGCTCGCGGCAGCGATGACGCCTGGACTCCGACCGAGCATACCGACCGGTAGGCATGTTGGGGAGGGTCGTGCTCAGCCCAGCACCCGGGCCAGGTACGCGTAGAGCAGCTCCCGCATCTCCGCGATGATCTGCTCGTCCCCCTCGGGGTCGACCCGGAAGGCCAGGTGCACAAGGGTGTCGGCGGTCTCCGTGGCGATCAGGAGGCCGCGCCGCATGGCCTCGTCCGGCTCGCGGGAGAGATACGCGGCGAGCATCTCGGTGAGGCGGTCGGCGACGCGGTGGTTGGGTTCGGCGTCCCGGGAGCCGACGGGTATCTGATTGCCGAAGTCGACCAGCGAGAAGCCGGGCGCGGTGCGTTTCATGGCCAGGTACTCATCGAGCACGGCGTCGGTGGCCGCGCGCCAGCCGCCGCCCTCGCCACCGGTCCCACCGGTCCCGCCGCTCCCAGCCGCCTCGATGTCCGCGAGGCGTTCGCGGACGCGCGCGGTGAAGCGTTCCAGGTTGCGCTGGGCGAGGGCGTCGGCCATCGCCCGCTTGTTGCCGAAGAAGCGGTAGACGGAGCCGATGGGCACCCCGGCGCGCAGCGCCACCGCGCGGGTGCTCAGGGCGTCGTAGCCGACCTCGTCGAGGAGGTCGGCGCAGGCGTCCAGGATCCTGGTCAGCCGTTCGGCGCTGCGCCGCTGCACGGGGGCACGGCGGAGCGGGGTCGCGTGGGGCACGGGTTTCATGATGCCCTTCCGCCGGTATCGGGTGAACCACGCCCCTGGGTACGGAGGGCGACGGGCGGTCTGCTCAACGGTGCGGTCGCGCCGAAGCGGAAGCCGGGGCCCCGGTGGACGGGGCGGAGGGCGCCGACCGGGAGGGCGGGAGCGCCGGCCGCGAGGCGGACGGCACGGGCCGCGGGGCGGGCGCGCCGGTGGACGGGGCGGGAGCGCCGGTGGCCATGGACCGCGAAGGCTCCACCGTCCTCTCCGCGGAGGACCCCGCACCCGAGTTCTCGGCCTCCGAGCTCTCCTCCCCCGACGCCGTGATGTCCGCCGTGGTCTCCACCGGCTCCCCGTTCACGGCCCACACCGTGCCGTCGTCCGCGTACAGCCGCGCGGTGACCTGGTGGGTGCCGCGCGGGACGAGCAGGGCGGACAGCCGGTGGCCGGGGGCGCGCAGTTCGGCGACGGGCCGGCCGTCGAGGTAGAGCCGGGCGAAGCCGCGGCCGGGCGCCGCCTCGGCGGGAGCGCCGGGCGGCGAGAAGCGGAAGCCGCGCAGGGCCAGCCGTACGTCCCAGCCGGCGCCGTCGGGGTCGGGCTGGACCTCGATGCCGACGCCGGGGGCGCCCTCCTCGTCCACCTCGCGATACGGCCGCCCCTGGTCGTCGCGGTCGTCGAGGACCTGGCCGACGGGCGCGGCCGAGGCGCCGTTCTCGCCCTTCCCGGGCTCGCCGCTCCGGCAGCCCGCGGATCCGGTCAGCAGCAGGACACAGACCGCGAGCGCGGCAAGGGATTTCCGTGTCCACGACATGACGGCGAGCGTAGAACACCCGTCCGACACCGCGAATCCCCCTGGAGTCTGGTCCTCGTCATCCCTGGAGAGGACGGGCCGGGCCTCCCTCCGGAGGAGGACCGCCCGGGTCCCGCCCGATCACCCCGGCCCCCTTGCGCCCAGCCCGGAGCGAATCCTACGGTGATACATAGGAATCAGGACCGAGGCGTCGTGGCGCCATGAACTCGGACGGCAGGGAGCAGCGAGCATGAGCGATGGGGGCACCGCCCGCGCGAGCGGGTTCGAGCGCGAGGCAGCGCGGAAGACCGCCGAGGGGCTGACGGGCTCGTACCTCTCCGGCTTCGGCAACGAGCACAGCTCCGAGGCCATGCCGGGCGCCCTGCCCGAGGGCCGCAACTCGCCCCAGCGCGCCCCGCTCGGTCTGTACGCGGAGCAGCTGAGCGGTTCGGCGTTCACCGAGCCCAGGGCGCACAACCTGCGGTCGTGGCTGTACCGGATCCGTCCGTCGGCGGGGCACCCGGCGTTCACCCGCACCGACAACGGGGCGCTGAGCACGGGCCCCTTCACGCAGGAGGTCCCGGACCCCAACCGGCTGCGCTGGAACCCGCTGCCCAAGCCCGCGGAGGGCACCGACTTCCTGGCGGGCCTGTGGACGCTCGGCGGCAACGGCGACGCGACGCAGCGCGCGGGCATGGCCGTGCACCTCTACCACGCCAACGCCTCCATGGACCGGGTGTTCAGCGACGCCGACGGCGAGCTGCTGATCGTCCCGGAGCGCGGCGGGCTGCTGCTGCGCACGGAGTTCGGCCTGCTGCACGCGGAGCCGGGCCATGTCGCCCTGATCCCGCGCGGGGTCCGCTTCCGGGTGGAGCTGCTCGACGAGAGCGCCCGGGGGTACGTCTGCGAGAACTACGGCGCGCCCTTCCGTCTGCCCGACCTCGGCCCGATCGGCGCCAACGGCCTCGCCAACGCACGGGACTTCAAGGCTCCCGTCGCCGCGTACGAGGACGTGGAGGGCCCGGTGGAGGTGGTCAACAAGTTCTGCGGCAACCTCTGGACGGCGACCTACGACCACTCCCCGCTGGACGTCGTCGCCTGGCACGGCAACTACGTGCCGTACGTCTACGACCTGCGCCGTTTCAATGTGATCGGCTCGATCTCCTACGACCACCCGGACCCGTCGATCTTCACGGTGCTGACCTCGCCGTCCGACACCCCGGGGCTCGCGGGCGTCGACTTCGTGGTGTTCGCGCCGCGCTGGCTGGTGGGCGAGGACACGTTCCGGCCGCCGTACTTCCACCGCAATGTGATGAGCGAGTACATGGGCCTGATCGAGGGTGCCTACGACGCCAAGGCAGAGGGCTTCGTGCCGGGTGGGGGCTCGCTGCACAACATGATGTCGGCGCACGGTCCGGACCGGGAGACGTTCGACCGGGCGAGCGCGGCCGAGCTGAAGCCCCAGAAGATCGACGACGGGCTGGCGTTCATGTTCGAGACCCGCTGGCCCGTGACGCTCACCCCGCACGCGGCCGGTGCCGACCACCTCCAGCAGCGCTACGACGACGTCTGGCAGGGCCTGGAGCGGCACTTCCGCGCGCTGTAGCGCGGTCGGCCTGTTGCACTGAAGATTCCCGAAAGGGTACGGATGGCCCCGTGACCTCCTTCGCCCCGGACTCGATCGTCCTCAACCGCAAGCTGCCGCTCTGGTACCAGGTGTCGCAGTCGCTGCGCGCCTCGATACTGGGCCGCTCGCCGCGGGACCCGCTGCGGCTGCCCACCGAGGAGCAGCTGGCGGGGCACTACGGCGTGAGCGTGCTGACCATGCGGCAGGCGCTGAAGGAGCTGGAGGACGAGGGGCTGATCTCCCGGCACCGCCGGCGTGGGACGTTCATCGAGCCGGGGGTCAAGCGGGGCGCTCCGGTACAGCTGCTGGGCTCGGTCGACGCGATCGTGGCCCAGCAGTCCGGGATGACGACGACACTGCTGGACGAGGGCCGGGCCGCCCCGCCGACCGAACTCGCCGGGTACTTCCCGGACCTGGCGGAGGTGGCCACCTACCACCGGCTGCGCGCCGACGAGAAGACGGGCGAGCCGACCAACCACGCGCGCAACTACGTCCGTCCCGAGCTGGCCGACCTGATCGACCCGGCCGACCTGGTGCGCTGGCCGATGACCAAGGTCCTCAGGGACGTGGTGGGGGCGGACATCAGCCGCATCACCGACACCGTCGAGGCCCGGCTCGCGGACCCGGAGACGGCCCGGCTGCTCGACGTGCCGCTGCTCAGCCCGATCCTGCACTACACGGGCGTCACCTACGACACGGCCGGGCGGCCGCTGGACGTGGTGGTCATCCACTACCGCGGCGACCGCTTCTCCTTCACGGTGACCCTGGACGCGACCTGACCCGGCCGCCGCCGGGCGTCCGCCGGGGCCGGACCCGACGGGGTGGACGGGAGTCCGCCGGGGAGCCCCCGGCGTTGCCGGGCCGTCGTACCATGCCGGGCGTGACGAACGACGACGCTCCGCTGCTCGCGGACCTCATGCCGTGGTCCGTCGCAGCCCCGCGGCTGGGCCGTTCCTGGCCGGTGGCCCCGGACCCGGCCGCTCTGACGGCCCGCTGGGCGGCCCTGGTGAAGGCCGAAGGGCCGGACCGCGAGGCCCTGTTCGCCCCGACGCGCTCGCGCGGACTGCACACCGCCGTGGGCCAGCTGCCGGGCCGGGCCGGCGGCACGGAGCGGCTGGTCCGCGCCTCGGGCCCGTGCCCGGAGCCCGTACGTGTGCTGCACGCCCCCTTCGACGAGCAGTGGCTGATCCCCGACCACCGGCTGATCGACGCGGCCCGCCCCGAGCTGTGGCGGGTGGCGGACGAGCACCAGGTCTTCGTGGTCGAGACGTCCGACACCCCGGGCCTCCCGCTGCTCGCCACCTCCCTGTTCCCCCTGCCCCGCCGGGGCCGTGTCCGGCCGCTCTACCGCCGCCCCGGCGGCGCGGAACCCAATCTCGCCCCCGGGCTCACCGGCCATCTCTCCGCCCGCCTGGGCCTCGAGGTCACGGCCGGGGACATCCTGGCCTGGATCATGGCGGCCACCCGCCCCGACCTCACGGTGCCGCTCACCGAGGACGCCGGTGCCTGGGAGCGGGGCGTACAGCGGGGCCACCGCCTGCTCTGGCTCATGCGCCGCGACGGCGAGCGCCCCAAACTCCCCGGCGGCCGCCGCCCCTATGTCCGCGCGCCCCTGCCGGCCCGCCCGCTCACGCTCCTGTACGACCGCGAGGAGGAGGTCCTCCACCTGGACGAGGGCCGCGTCTCCCCGGTCCCGCCGCAGGCCTGGGACTTCGAGGTGGAGGGCACCCGGGTGCTGGAGGCATGGTTCACAGCGCGCACGGCGGACGCCCCCGCGGGCACCCTGGACGCCCTCCGCCCCGTCGGCTGGCCCCAGGCCCGGACGTCGGAGCTGCTGGAGCTGATCACCGTACTGGCGCTGCTGGCCGAACTCGTCCCCGTGCCGGCCGCGTCGAGGACCTCGGTCACCGCCGGGGACCTGCACACGGCGGGGGTGCTGCCGCCGCCTCCCTCGTCGCGCCGGCCCGCATCGGTCCTGGATCATGCGGAGGAGGGCCCGGAGGGTCAGTTCACCCTGATCTGAGCCGCCGTGCGCCGCCTCACACGGGCGGAACGCCGGCCGCCACTGACACGGCGGCCGGTCACGGGTGATGATCCACCCCATGGACCGACTCCCCCTGCCCCTGGAGGGCATCACCGTCGTCGCCGTCGAGCAGGCCGTCGCGGCCCCCTTCGCCACCCGTCAGCTCGCCGACCTCGGCGCGCGGGTGATCAAGGTGGAGCGGGTCGACGGCGGCGACTTCGCCCGCGGCTACGACACGGCGGCCCAGGGGCTCGCCTCGCACTTCGTGTGGTGCAACCGCGGCAAGGAGTCGGTCGCGCTGGACCTCAAGGACCCGCGCGGGCTGGACGTCGTACGGCGGCTGGTCGGCGAGGCGGACGTGTTCGTGCAGAACCTCGCCCGGGGCGCGGCGGCCCGGCTCGGCCTGGACGCGGCGACGCTGTGCGCGGCGCACCCGCGGCTGGTCGCGGTGGACATCTCGGGCTACGGGCCGTCGGGGCCGTACGCGGACAAGCGGGCCTACGACATGCTCGTGCAGTGCGAGGCGGGGCTGGTGTCGGTGACGGGGACGCCCGGGCAGCCGGTGAAGGCGGGCATCCCGGCGGCCGACATCGCGGCGGCGATGTACGCCTTCTCCGGGGTGCTGGCGGCGCTGGTGCGGCGCGGGACGACCGGCCGGGGCGGGCCGGTGGAGGTCTCCATGCTGGACGCGCTCACGGAGTGGATGGGACATCCGCTGCATCACACGATGCACGGCGGCTCCGCCCCGGCGCGCACCGGACTCGGACACGCCGTGATCGCCCCCTACGACGCGTACGGCACGGCCGACGGCGGGCGGGTGCTGCTGTCGGTGCAGAACGACCGGGAGTGGCGGCGGCTGGTCGAACAGGTCGTGGGAGAGCCGGAGTTGGGCACGGACCCGGAGTTCGCGACGAACGCGGCGCGGGTGACGAACCGCGAGCGCACGGACGCCGCCGTGGCGAAGGCGCTGGGGGTGCTGGACACCGACGAGGCGATGGCCCGGCTGGAGGGCGCGGGCATCGCCTGCGCACGGCTGAGGGACGTGGCGGAGGTGGCGGCGCATCCGCAGCTGGCGGCGCGCGAGCGGTGGCGGGAGGTGGGGTCGCCGGCCGGGCCGCTGCGCGCGCTGCTGCCGCCGATCACGCTGCCGGGTGGGGGCGAGGCGCGAATGGGCGATGTGCCCGCGCTCGGGCAGCACACCGAGGCGGTGCTGCGCGCCGCGGGGATGACGGACGGCGAGATCGCGGCGCTGCGCAGGGACGGTGTGGCCGCCTGAGCGCGGGCCCCGGGGGCTGCCCCGGGGTGGGACGGCTCAGTGACCGCCGAAGAGCGTGCGGCGCAGGCGGCGCAGCGGTGCGAACAGTGAGACGCGGCTCATCCGCGCGCGGCTGCCCCGGTGGCGCTCGGGCTCACGGGCGGTCAGCTCACGCATCAGCAAGGTCGCCTCGGCCGCCTTCTGCTGCGGCACGGCGGGACCGCCGAGCACCGAGAGATGGCGGTCGAGGCGCGAACTGGTCGCGCTGCTCCCGCAGGTGATGGCAGGGACCCTCGCCCTGCGCACAGTTATCTGTTCCATGTCACTCCCCACCCGTACGAGTCCACCCGGCCCACGGGCAGGGTAACCCTATCGCCCCGTCGGGGCACTCGTGTATCGCGGTCACAGGATTCACCTTCCCCGTAAGGGTGTTGACGACTCCTCGGCCGTCACTCTCCGAATCCGAGCGATTCCAGGGCGAGTTGGACAACCGGCTGTGAAGTGGGCTGCGTTGAGCCGCCGTCGGGCTCGACGGTTACGGCGAGTGACGTGGAGGACAGGTCGAGACCGGCCGCGACCAGGGGCGTGTCGCCCTCGAACAGGCCCAGGGAGCGGGGCCGCGCATCGGGGCGCATGACCCACAGCTGGTGTACGCGGTCGCCCGAAGGTTCGCCGTATCCGCTCAGGGTCACCACCGCGCGCCCCTCCGATGCGGAGGCGATCGCTCCGATACTTCGGCCCCCGTCGTCCCGCGAGGCGGCCGTCCGCACGTCGGGAGCGGCGAGAACGTGGGCGATCTCACGTGCCCGGTCCCGCTCGGCGTCCAGTCGCTTCTGCGTGTCGTTCGCCTGTACGGCGAACAACGCGGCGACGACGAGCGCCGCGGCGGCCGTGACGGTGGCGAACGGCATCAGCAGGGGGCGCGGCCGGGGCGCACGGATGCGTCCCGGCGGCGGTTCCGTGCCCCAGACATGGGCGGGCAGCCGCCCGGCACGCTCCGGAGCGGCGGCGACCGGCTCCTGCGCGGTGGTGGCCACGGCGGCCAGGACCCGGTCGCGCAGGGCGGCGGGCGGCGCGGCCGCGGTGGACCAGGCGAGCCGCACGGCGTCCTCCGACAGGGCCCGCACCTCCCCGGCGCAGCGCTCACAGCCCGCCAGATGCCGTTCGAAGCGGCGGCGTTCGTCCGCGTCGAGGGCGTCCAGCGCGTAGGGGGCGGCCAGCGAGTGCAGGTCGGTCCGGCCCAGCAGACGGTCGATCAGGCTCATGCCGCACCTCCCAGGCACTCGCGCAGCCGGGTCAGGCCGTCGCGCATACGTGTCTTCACCGTGCCCAGCGGCAGTTTCAGGCGCTCGGCGACCTCGCGGTAGGTGTAGCCGTCGTAGTAGGCGAGCGTCACCGACTGGCGTTGCAGCGCGGTCAGCCGGTCCAGGCAGCGGCGCACCCACTCGCGCTCCAGGCCGGCCTCCACCTCCTCCGCGACCTGGTCGAAGGCGGGCCCGCCGGAGCGCAGGGCCTCGCGCTGCTCGCGCTCCCCGGCCGCGCGGGCGCTGCGCACCCGGTCGACGGCACGGCGATGGGCGAGGGTGAGCACCCAGGCCAGCGCGGAACCGCGTCCCGGGTCGAACCGGGCGGCGGAGCGCCAGAGTTCGAGCAGCACCTCCTGCGCCACCTCCTCCGTCTGCGCCGGGTCCCGCACGACCCGCCGGACCAGACCGAACACCGGTCCGGACACCACTTGGTACAGCTGCTCGAACGCCCGCTGATCGCCCCTGGCGACGCGCAGCAGCAGCTCGTCCGCCGCCTGTTCCCGCACGCCTTCCCCCTCTCGCCGGCCGCACCGGCCGCCCTGTCCCGTCACACCAGGCATTCGCACCGAACGCACCTCCGGATGGTGTTACGGATCAGGGTGGCGAAAACGCGGGCCCGGGACCGGGAAAACAAGATTTCCAAGATTTTTCCGGACGGACCAATCCGCCCCGCGCACCGTTCCGAATCTCCCGACGTCAGGCAACTCGGCACTGAGGACGGACGGCATGACACCTATCTCCAGGAGCGGATCGGGACGCAAGGGCGTCGCGAGCCTCATATGCGGCGCGCTGGCCGCCGGTGGGCTCGCGGCCGCCGGTGCGACCGCGCTGGAACCGCGGACGGCCTCCGCCTCCAGCCACCGGGAGGCCCCGCTGATCTCGGGGCAGCCGCAGTACGACAACACCGACGTGTACGCGTTCGTGAGCCCGGACAAGCCGGACACGACCACCATCGTCGCCAACTGGATCCCGTTCGAGGAGCCCGCCGGCGGACCGAACTTCTTCCCGTTCGCCGAGGACGCCCAGTACGACATCCACATCGACAGCGACGGCGACGCGCAGGGCGACCTGCTCTACCGCTTCACGTTCAAGACGCACGTCAAGAACAAGCGGACCTTCCTCTACAACACCGGTGCCGTCGAGAGCCTCGACGACCCGGACCTCAACATCACGCAGACCTACGACGTCGAACTGCTGCGGCTGAAGCACCAGAAGCTGAGCTCGCGCACGAAGATCGCCGACGATGTGCCGGTCGCCCCGTCCAACGTCGGCAAGGCGTCCATGCCGGACTACGCCAAGCTGCGGTCGCAGGCCGTGCACAAGCTGGCGGGCGGCTCGACGGCGTTCGCCGGACAGGCCGACGACCCGTTCTTCCTGGACCTCAGGGTCTTCGACCTGCTGTACGGCGGGAACCTCTCCGAGGTCGGCAACGACACGCTCAAGGGCTACAACGTCAACTCCATCGCCCTCCAGGTCCCGAACCACATGATCCGGCAGTCGGAGCACCAGCCGGTGGTGGGCATCTGGTCGACCACCCAGCGCAAGAACGCCCAGGGCTACTTCACCCAGGTCTCGCGCCTCGGCAGCCCGCTGGTCAACGAGGTCGTCAACCCGATCGGCGACAAGGACAAGTTCAACGCCAGCGCGCCCTGGGACGACGCGAAGTTCCTGAAGAACGTCACCAACCCCGAACTGCCCAAGCTCATCGAGGCGATCTACAAGATCAAGGCCCCGGCCGAGCCGCGCAACGACCTCGTCGACGTGTTCCTCAAGGGCGTCAAGGGCCTCAACCAGCCCCCGCACGTGCGTCCTTCGGAGATGCTGCGCCTCAACACCTCGATCGCGCCCGCCAAGAGCCCCAAGCGGCTCGGCGTGCTCGACGGCGACAACGCGGGCTTCCCGAACGGCCGCCGGCTCACCGACGACGTGATCGACGCCTCGCTCCAGGTGGTCGAGGGCGAACTGCTCGGCGCGAAGAACGACCTGGGCGACGCGGTCGACAAGAACGACAAGGCCTTCGAGAAGAAGTTCCCGTACGTCGCGCTGCCCACCGAGGGCTCGCGCGGGCCGCTGGCGAAGGGGACCACCTCGGGTACGGACGTGCGCAGCCAGCTCGGCGACGCGCTCCAGCCGGTCGGGACCGACGGCGGCATGGACGACACCGCGCTGATCGCGGGCTCCGCCGGTGCCGGTGCCCTCGGCATCCTGCTGATCGGCGGAGGCCTGATGTGGTGGCGTCGCATGCGGGGACGGGCGTACTGAGCGCCCCGGGGAGCGGGGCCGTATACAGGGCCGCCGACTCGCGCGGCCCGACGGGCGGGTACCACGCCCGCCCCGGCCCCCTCACCCGCAGACCCAAGGACCGGCGCGGCCCGCACACCTCCCATCCCCCACGGCGCGGGCCGCGCCTCCCCGACGAGCACGCACCCGACCCAGGAGAGGGCGATGACCCCGGGAACGCACGACACTGAGGCCGCCGCGCCGTCGAAGCGGCGGCGGGCCGCGCGGGCGGCCGTGCCCGCCCTGCTGCTGGCCGTGGCCCTCACCGCGGGATCCGTCGCCCTGGGGAACGCCGGCGGACGGCAGGAGGCCGCCGCCACGGCCGCCCCCTGGGCGGGGCGCGCGGACGCGGCGAGCGTCACCACCCTCCAGGCCCATCTGCGCACCCAGCCGCGGGATTTCAGCGGCTGGTCGGCCCTCGCCCTCGCCTACGTCGAGCAGGCCAGGACCGACGGGGACCCCTCGCGCTACCCGGAGGCCGAGGCGGCGCTGAAGCGTTCGCTGGACCTCAGGCCCGGCAACGACCAGGCCCTGGCCGGCCGGGCCGCGCTCGCCGCGGCGCGGCACGACTTCACCGGCGCCCTCGCGGACGCCGACCGGGCGCTGAAGGAGAACCCGTACAGCGAACGGGCGCTGTGCACCCGGGTCGACGCGCTCGTCGAGCTCGGCCGTTACGACGAGGCCGCGCGGGCCGCCGCCACGGCCGACGACCGGCGGCCCGGTATCCCGGTGTTCACCCGGTACGCGTACGTGCGGGAGCTGCGCGGTGACGTGGCCGACGCCCGCCGGGTGCTGGAGCAGGCCCTGGCCGGGGCGACGGCCCCCGGCGACATCGCCTACGTCTCCGCCCAGCTCGGCCAGCTCGCCTGGAACGAGGGCGAGTACGCGGTCGCCCTGCGCCACTACGGGCGTGCCCTGGCCGCGGACGAGAACTACCTCCCGGCGCTGGAGGGCCGCGCCCGCGCCCAGGCGGCGAGCGGACAGCGGGCCGTCGCGATCGAGGGTCTGGAGCGGGTGGTGGCACGGGCCCCGCTGCCCGGACCGCTGGTGGCGCTGGGCGAGCTGTACGAGGCGCGCGGCGGGCCGGGCGACCGGGTCAGGGCCCGCGACCAGTACGCCCTCGTGGACGCCTGGACGGCGCTGGCCCGCGCGGGCGGTGTCGACGTGGACCTCGACACCGCGCTCGCCGCCGCCGACCACGGCGACCGGGCCGCCGCCCTGCGCGCCGCCCGCGCCGAGTGGTCCCGCCGCCGGACCGTCCACACCGCCGACGCCCTCGCCTGGGCGCTGCACGTCAACGGCCGTGACGCGGAGGCCCTCCCGTACGCCCGGCGCGCCACGGCGACCGGCTACCGCAACGCCGCGTTCCACTTCCACCGGGGCGTCGTCGAACTGGCCGCGGGCCAGGAGCGGGCGGCCCGGACCCATCTGGAGAAGGCCCTCGCGCTCAACCCCGGCTTCTCCCCGCTGGGCGCCCGGCAGGCCCGGGCGGCACTGAAGACCCTGGAGGCCGCGAAGTGACCACGTCCCCCGCGCCCGCCGACGCCGCGGACCGCCCGACGGCCCGGTCGCACGGGTCCGCCCCCGGCCGCGCGACGGTCCGCCGCCGCGGGCTCGTCACCGCGGGCGTCCTGCTCGCGGCCGTCGGCGCGCTGGTGCTGGCCCCCGCCGGGGCCGCGAGCGCGCATCCGCTCGGGAACTTCACCGTGAATCGCTACGACGGCCTGGTCGCGGCCCCCGGTGAGCTCCGCGTCGACCATGTCGAGGACCTCGCCGAGATCCCCGCCACCCAGGCGGGCCCCCAGATCAAGAGGTCCGGCCTCGCCGCGTGGGCGCGGGTGCGGTGCGCGACGGCCGCGCGGGACAGTGAGGTCGAGGTGGCGGGCCGCACGGTCGCGCTGTCCGTGACCTCGAGCCGGGCGCGGACGCTGCCCGGCCAGGCCGGACTGGACACCCTGCGTCTGGAGTGCCGGCTCTCCGCGCCGCTGCCGGAGGGCGAGGACGTCACGGTCGGCTTCCGCGCGGCGGGGGCCTCGTCCGGGCCGGGCTGGCGGGAGGTGACCGCGCGGGGCGACCGGACGACCCTCACGGAGTCGGACGTGCCGCGCGACTCCGTCTCGGGCGAACTCACCGAGTACCCGGAGGAGTTGCTGTCCTCACCGGCCGACACCTCGACCGCGTCCCTGTCGGTGCGGCCGGGTGGCCCGGCCCTGGCGGAGGAGAACGGGGACGCCCCGGCCTCCTCGATCCTGCCGCGCGGGGCCGACCGGTTCACCCGGGCCCTGGACTCCCTGGTCGCCCGGCAGGACCTCACCCTCGGCTTCGCGGCGCTGGCGCTGCTGATCGCCGTGGCCCTGGGGGCGATGCACGCCCTGGCGCCGGGACACGGCAAGACGCTGATGGCCGCGACGGCGGCGGCCCGCGGCGGCCGCGCCCGGCCGCGCGACGTGCTGCCCCTGGCCGCCTCGGTGACCGTCACCCACACGCTCGGCGTGGTCGCCCTCGGCCTGCTGGTCACGGCCGGTTCCGCGGCCGCGCCCTCGGTGATCTCCTGGCTGGGCATCGCGAGCGGGGCGCTGGTGACGGGGGCCGGGCTGGCCCTCGTCCGCAGGGCGTGGCGCGGCGGGCACGGAGACGGGCACGGCCACTCGCACGGCCACACCCATCCGCATCCGGACCCGGACCCTGGCCCGGGCCCAGATCCGCACCCGCACCCGCATCCCGAGGTCCCCGCCCGGCGGCTGGCCCTCGTCGGGGCACCCGGTCACGGTCACAGCCATGACCACGGCGACGGCCACGGCCACGGCCACGGCCACGGTCACGGTCACGGTCACGACGAGCACGCGCATCACCACCACCTCGCCGAGCAGCCCGCCTCGCACACGTACGCCCACCCGCACACCGGCCCCACGCACACCCACGCGACCACGGATCACACAGGTCACACGCACACGCACACCCACACCCACAACGGCCTCACCCACACCCACTCCATCGCCCCCACCCTGCGCGGCACCCTTCTCCTGGGCTTCGCGGGCGGCCTGGTGCCCAGCCCGTCCGCGGTGGTCGTGCTGGTCGGGGCGGCGGCGATGGGGCACGCCTGGTTCGGACTGCTGCTGGTGGTCGCCTACGGCGCGGGGCTCGCGCTGACGCTCACCGCGGCCGGGTTCGCCGTCGTACGGCTCGGCGGGCGGGCCGTACAGGCCCTGGAGCGGCGGCCGCGCTGGTCGGCGCACCCGCTGGTGGCCCGGGCGCGCCGCGCGCTGCCGCTGGTCTCGGCGATGGTCGTACTGGTGCTCGGGGCGGCTTTGCTGTTCAAGGGGGCGGCATCCGCGATCGGCTGAGCTACTTTTGGGGAGAAATCAGACGGGACCACATCGGACGGGACATGACTCCCGCGGCGTCGATTGGGGGTGCCCGTGTCGGAGTCACCGGGCAATGAGCGTGTGATCGCGGGCCGCTACCGGCTCCTGTCCCCCCTCGGCGAGGGCGGGATGGGGACGGTGTGGCGGGCCCGGGACGAGATCCTCATGCGCGAGGTCGCCGTCAAGGAGGTCCGCGCGCCCGCCGGGCTGCCGGCCTCCGACGTGGAGCGGCTGTACGCGCGGCTGGAGCGCGAGGCGTGGGCGGCCGCGCGGGTGGCGAACCGCAATGTGGTGACGGTGTACGACGTGGCCACCGAGGACGGCCGGCCGTGGATCGTGATGGAACTGGTCCGGGGCATCTCGCTCGCCGAACTGCTGGAGGCCGAGGGCCCGTTGGACCCGCGCCGGGCGGCGCTGATCGGTGCCGAGGTGCTGTCCGCGCTGCACGCGGCCCATGAGGCGGGGGTGCTGCACCGGGACGTGAAGCCGGGCAACGTGCTGATGGCGAACGACGGCCGGGTGGTGCTGACCGACTTCGGGATCGCCACGGTCGAGGGCAGCTCGGCGCTGACCATGACCGGGGAGGTGGTGGGCTCGCCGGAGTTCCTGGCGCCGGAGCGGGCGCTGGGCCGCACCCCGGGACCGGCCTCCGACCTGTGGTCCCTGGGGGTGCTGCTGTACGCGGCGGTCGAGGGGATCTCGCCGTTCCGTCATGACACACCGCTGAGCACCCTGCGCGCGATCGTCGACGAGGAGCTGCCGCCGCCGCGCCGCGCCGGGGCGCTCGGCCCGGTCATCGCCGGGCTGCTGCGCAAGGACCCCGCCGAGCGGACGTCGGCCGAGCAGGCCGAGCGCGACCTGCGGCTGGTGGCGGCGGGCGGTACCCCGCGCTCCGATGCCGCCTGGTCCGCCTCGACCGCCCCGACGATCGTGGGGCCGCCGCCGGCCGGGCCGACCACGCCCGTGCGTCCGCTGCGCGAGGCGGCCACCCCCGTGCCCCCGCCCGGCGGCACGGCCACGACGCGGACCGGGCCGCCGCCGCGCAACCGGCGCGCCGCCACGGCCCTGGTCGCCGGGAGCGTGGTGCTGGCCCTGGCCGTCGCCGGGCTGACCTACGCCCTGCTCAACCGGGACGGCGGTGGCGGGGACCCCGGCGGCGGGAGCACACAGAGCCGCACGGGCCCGGCGGTGTCGCCCAGCGCGAGCGAGAAGCCGTCGGACACCCCCGAGCCGACGCCGACGCCGAGCGCGACGAGCGCGTCGCCGTCGAGCACTCCGCCCCCGCAGTCGGTCCAGGTGAGCGTGGCGGGCACCCGGACGGACTACACGGGAACCTGTCCGCCGCCGCAGGCCGAGGCGCCCTCGTTCACGGCGACGTTCACGGTGGGCCGGCTCCCGGCGCAGGTCGGCTACCGGTGGGTGACGCGCGGCGGGGACGTGATGGCGGGCGGCTGGAAGACGCTGTCGCTGCCCGAGGGCGGCCCGCACACCGGGCAGGACACGGTGATCGTGACGACGTACGCGAACAGCGGAACGTACTCCGACGAGCTGGGTGTCGAGGTGCGTGACCCGGTCCGGGCGACGTCGAACTATGTGGCGTTCTCCGTCACCTGTGAGACGGAGGAGACCCCGACGGGCGAGGCCTCCCCCAGTGCTTCGCCGACCGAGTGAGACTCAGGCGGCGTTCCGCATGACCGGCAGGTAGCCGCCCGACTGGCCGGAGGCCGTCGGGTGGTAGGACTCGCCGATGTTGAGCCAGTTGACACTGTGCAGCCAGGCACTGCCGGAGCAGATCTCGTGCCCGGTGAAGGTGCCGCGCACATCGCCGAAGACGAAGCCGTGGGCGGCGGCGCGTTGCGCGATGGCGCTGTTCAGGTGGTCGGAGGCGGCGTTGATGGCGGACCGCTTGGCCTCCGACAGGCCGAGGCAGCTGGTGCCGAGCTTGTAGAAGCGGGGGTAGCCGATGACGACGACCCGTGCAGAGGGGGCACGGGTGCGGATCGCCGAGTAGACCCCGTCGAGCTTGCCGGGCAGTGTCGAGTCGACGTAGGCCCGGGCGGTGTTGATGCGGGACAGACAGGTGCTGTCGGACGAGAGCACACAGGTCGTCATGACGTCGGCGAAGCCCGCGTCGTTGCCGCCGATGCTGATGGAGACCAGACCGGTGCCGGAGTTGAGCGAGCCCAGCTGCCCGGCCAGAACATCATCCGTTCGGGCGCCCGAGCAGGCGTTGAAGGCGAACGACGAGGGTGAGTTGGCGGCCGCCCACAGGTAGGGGTACGCCTTCGTGCTGCGCTTGCAGTCGCCGCTGGAGCCGATGTAGCTGCCGGCCCCGACACCCGAGGAGTACGAGTCGCCGAGTGCCACGTAGGACACCGCGGCGGACTCGGCGGCCTGTGCCGTGGCGGCCCCGGTGAGGGCGGTGCCGATGGCGAGGAGGAGTGAACTTACGTATACGACAAGTCCGTAACGTCTCATGGAACCTCCGTTTAGCAGGATCTCTGCCATAACTGTGGTAGCAGCTACGCGTGTTGACTGGAAGTGTCCATGCCAAAAATCAAAGAGCTCTCGGGTCTCCCTGGAGCGCTTCCTGTGTGTTCGCCGTGCGTTCGATTACGCGTTCATGACAGGTTTGTTGACACCCCCTCAACTCCCTTGTCCGGCATGGACCGCGCGGCAAGGCTTTGACCGCGCCACCACACGCACACCCCCACAGACACGCGCCCCACCGGACGCGTGCCGCCTAGAGGAGGACCACCTCGTAATGGCACACCTGCGGAGAAACAAGATCCGGCTCGCCGCGATCACCGGTCTGGCGACCGCCGCCCTCGTCGGCGGGCCGACCGCCCTCCCCGCCCAGGCCGCCCCGGCCGAGGGCCGGGTCCTGGCCGCGAACTCTCCCACCGCGGTCAAGGACAGCTACCTCGTCACGCTGAAGCGGGGCGCGGGCTTCAAGGCGTCCTCGACCATCGGCAAGGGCCTCATCAAGGCCTACGGCGGCACGGTGCGCAGGACGTACGGCGCCGCGCTGAACGGTTACGCCGCCACGCTCTCCGCCGCCGAGGCGCGGCGGCTCGCGGCCAACCCGTCGGTGGCCGCGGTCGAGCAGGACCAGGTCGTGACGGCCTCCGACGTCACCCAGAGCAACGCCCCGTGGGGTCTGGACCGCATCGACCAGACCTCCCTGCCGCTCTCCGGCACCTACACCTACCCCGACTCCGCCGGCAGCGGAGTGACGGCGTATGTGATCGACACCGGCGTGCGCATCACCCACGCCCAGATCAGCGGCCGGGCCTCCTACGGCTACGACGCCGTCGACGGCGACACCACCGCCTCCGACGGCAACGGCCACGGCACCCATGTGGCCACCACGATCGCGGGCTCCACGTACGGCGTCGCCAAGAAGGCGCGGATCGTCGCCGTCCGGGTGCTGAACAACAGCGGCTCGGGCACCACCGCGGGCGTCGTGGCGGGCATCGACTGGGTGACCGCGAACCACAGCGGCCCCTCCGTCGCCAACCTCTCCCTGGGCGGCGGCGCGTCCACCACGCTCGACACGGCCGTGCGCAACTCCATCGCGGGCGGCGTGACCTTCGCGGTCGCCGCGGGCAACAGCAACGCCAACGCCTCCTCGTACTCCCCCGCCCGCGTCACCCAGGCCCTCACGGTCGGCGCCACGACCAGCACGGACGCCCGGGCGAGCTACTCCAACTACGGCTCGGTCCTGGACCTGTTCGCGCCCGGCTCGTCCATCACGGCCGGCTGGCACACCTCCGACACCGCCACCAACACCATCTCCGGCACCTCGATGGCGACCCCGCACGTCGCGGGCGCGGCGGCCGTGTACCTCGCGAACCACACCTCGGCCACCCCGGCCCAGGTCGCCACGGCGCTGACCTCGGGCGCCACCACCGGCAAGGTCACCAGCCCCGGCAGCGGCTCGCCCAACCGCCTGCTGAAGCTGATCCCCTGACGCCGTGAAGCCCGGCGGCCGCGCGGCCGCCGGGCCGACGGGACTCGTCGGGTGACACCGGCGAGCCCCCTGTGACCGGCGTGTTCCCCGGGGTACCCCACTGCTTCCGGGGAGCACGCCCGCGCCGGCCGGACCGCCCCCGGCCCCCGGCGAGAACAACTGTTCCGAGGCCCCTCCCCGTCTTGACGCTCGCCGGCGGCTGCGCGACATTGAAGCCCGGCATCCGGCGCTTCGGGGGGAAACGTCGCTATGCAGACCATGGGCGCCAAAGGCGCGAAAGGCGACAGGCCGGTCCCGGCGGACGACGCCGAGCGGGCGGGACCCGGAGCGGCGCGGGACCTGCTCACCCTGCTCGCCGGCACCGCGACGGCCGCCGTGTGCGCGGGTGCGCTGCTCGCGCTGAGCGGCTCCGACTCGCCGGTACGCGGCCCGTTCACCCTGTTCTTCCTGCTCGGGGCACCGGCCGCGGCCTTCTCCGTGGTCCTGCGCGGACCGGACCCCCTGGGGCGCGCCATCGCCGCGCTGGGCGGGGCGATCGTCGTCGACATGCTGGTGGTCCACGGCATGCTGGCCCTGGACCTGTGGTCGGTGCGCGGCGGCATCGTCGTCGTGGCCGCGGTCAGCGCGCTCACTCTCCTGCTGGTCCCGGTGCGGCGCCTGCGTGAGCGCGCCGCACGACGGCGGGACAGCTGACCGGACGTCCGTACGCCCTTCGTCCGGCTCGCTCCCGAAGCCCCGTCGCGGGCGGCGGCGTCGGCGGGACCACCCGGTGGAAACCGGGTGCACACCGGGCACTTGTGACGGATCATGGCCCCATGTCAGCTCACCCGCAGGACGCCCTGCCGATCCGGCTCAACGTCGACGACTCGGACTCGCCCTCCGATGTCGTCGACGCGCTGTTCCTCGGCCGTTTCGCGACGGGCGAGCAGCCGTACGCGCACGCGGCGAACATCGACCGCGTACGGTCCGGCGCGACCCTGCTCCCCCAGGGCGCCAAGGTGCTGCGCGTGGCCCGCGACGAGGACCGCAGCGCGACCCTCGCCGAGGGCGACGGCTGGACGCTGCTGGTCTCCCGCTGGAACCGGGGCGCCGATGTGACGGTCACCGCGACCACCGCCGAACTGGCCGCCGAGGTGCTGGGAAAGGCCACGGACGGCGCGGAGGACGAGCCCGAACCGCAGCCGGAGAACGTGACGATGGGGTTCTGGTACGTCTCCCCCCGGCGCGGCCCGCACCGCACCACCCGCCAGATCTCGGCGGGCACCTGGGAGGAGGTGCGGCCCAACTACACCGCGCCGGTGGCGGACGCGATGGACCGGCTGATGAAGACGACCCCGGAGGACATCGCGGGCCGGCTGCTGCTCCTGCACGGCCCGCCGGGCACCGGCAAGACGTCCGCGCTGCGCACCCTCGCCCGTTCCTGGCGGGACTGGTGCCAGGTGGACTGCGTCCTGGACCCGGAGCGGCTGTTCGGCGACGTCGGCTATCTGATGGACATCGCGATCGGCGAGGACGACTCCACGGGCAAGGGCCGCTGGCGGCTGCTGCTCCTGGAGGACTGCGACGAACTGATCCGCGGCGAGGCCAAGCACACCGCGGGCCAGGCCCTCTCCCGGCTGCTGAACCTCACCGACGGCCTGCTCGGCCAGGGGCGCAACGTCCTGGTCGCGGTCACCACCAACGAGGACCTGGAACGCCTGCACCCCGCCGTCGTACGGCCCGGCCGCTGTCTGGCCCGGATCGAGGTCGGCCGCCTCACCCGCGAGGAGGCGGTGGGCTGGCTGGGCACCGAGGAGGGCGTCGGCCGCGAGGGCGCCACCCTGGCCGAGCTGTACGCGCTGCGCCGCGGCACGTCCCCGACCGCCCTGCCGGAACCGCGCGCGGACGCGGACGCGGGGCTGTACCTCTGAGTGCTTTGATGGAGGCATGACCCTGTACGTCGGCACGTCGGGGTGGCAGTACCGGGACTGGCGCGGTGTCCTGTACCCGCCCGGCGTGCCCGTACGGCTCTGGCTGGAGGAGTACGCGGCCCGCTTCGCCACGGTCGAGATCAACAACGCCTTCTACCGGCTGCCGACACGGGAGAACTTCGAGGCCTGGCGGGAGCGGCTGCCCGGCGACTTCGTGGTCGCGGTGAAGGCGAGCCGCTACCTCACCCACATCAAGCGGCTGAGGACCCCCGAGGAGCCGGTCGGCCGGCTGCTGAGCCACGCGGCAGGCCTCGGTGACCGCCTCGGGCCGGTGCTGCTCCAGCTCCCGCCGAACCTGCGCGCCGACCCCGGTCTGCTGGACGCGTGCCTCGCCTGCTTCCCGCCGGACGTCCGGGTCGCCGTCGAGCCGCGGCACGACTCCTGGTGGACGTCCGGGGTCCGGGAGGTACTGGAGGCCCGGCGGGCCGCCCTGTGCTGGGCCGACGTCCGCGCCCGCCCGGCCGCCCCGCTGTGGCGGACCGCGGACTGGGGGTACGTCCGCTTCCACGAGGGCCGCGCGAAGGCCTGGCCGCGCTACGGCGAGCGGTCGCTGAGGACGTGGGCCGAGCGGATCGCGCGGACCTGGTCACCGGCCGCGGACGTGTTCGCGTACTTCAACAACGACGTGAACGGGGCGGCGGTGCAGGACGCGGGGGCCTTCGCGGCCACGGCCCGGCGCGCACGGCTCGCTCCGACGCGCACGCCCTGAACGGCCGCGGGACGACTGCCGTTCACCCGGCATCTGCCGCAGGCGCGGCCGAGGACGCCCGTGTGCCGCCGCCCGCGCGGCCAGGGGCCCGGGGGGGGGGGGGGGGGGGGGGGGGGGGGGGGGGGTGGAAGGGGGGGGGGGGGGGGGGGGGGGCGGCGCAGTACCGCAGCGGCGGGCAGTCGCAGTACGTACCGCGCACGGTGC